>JBNJEI010000007.1:0-68116 GCA_051745755.1 Fibrobacterota bacterium | reverse complement strand
GGCCAGTATTCGGGGATGTCGCTTGTATACCATTCATCATCAGGAATATCGGGCACTGCGTGAAACTCGCGAATCATATACCCCTTCTGAGCAATAATGGAATCAACCATTTCGTTGGCGCCCATAAGTACGTGGGGGTTGTTGGGGTATACGAACTCATCGCCCGCAGAATTAACAGTCCAGTCATTCCGTGTTACGAAGAAGGCGTCAAAATCGATACGGAAGGGGTGGAAAAAGTCACCTGAAGTGGGAACGCCTGATTTTGCGCCGCCCCGCGCAGTGGTATAGCCTGCCTGATAGAGGTAGTCGTGAGATACTTCAGAGTAGGCATCAAAGGGGTAGCCGTAGTGGGCGTCACGTCGTTTCTTCCTAAAATGATGCCCGGTTTGTCCGTCAACCTGGCTCCAGACATTTGTGTCGATGCTGTCTTTTGCGTCGTCAACATTGGATTGGAAATCTGAGTTGTCCCAGGCTTCTGCTGTATGGATTTTTGCGACAAAGCTGGGGGCACCCTCATCATCCTGGACCCATTGCGTATTGCTGCTCCATCCGTTTTCGCCGTAATCATCAAGCTGTTCAAGCTCAAACCACGTGGGGCTTGTTGCAGCAATAAACCCTTCTTTTTCACCGGTATATTTTACAAAATGGCTTTGTCCGGTTTCCTCAATGGTCACTTCCTCCACGCCGGATTTAGGGGTTACCTGTGGCTCCATAACAAAAACAGATTCTCCGTTTTCGCCAACGGGGTCTCCGTTTTCATCTACAATTTCCTCGCCAACCGGGGATGTGTTTGGGGCATTCTGTGTCCAGTAGGGGGAGCACTCTATGGATACAAGCTCGCTTTCAAGAGTGATGGGGTCATAGTAGAATGGCCATGTCTGCTGATAGTCGGGGTCACCCCAGGTGCCGACAACCACTAACCCCTGCAGTTCCTCAGGAATAGACGGTTCCAGGGGGGATATTTTTTGTGTGGGGTAGTACCAGTGCCATTCGTCTGCAGCCGAGGTGTGGTCCATGGAGTGGCTGAATACTTCGTGGCCGCTCTTTGCCATTTCTCGTGTAGCTTCCCATTCTTCATCCTGCATTTCACCGACAAAAACACCCCATGCCTGCCTAATATCGGGGTAGTCCTTTGCAAGGTCAAGGGCGGGTTTTACAGAGAGGTCAAAGGGCATGGCGCCGATATCATCGTGGGTAAAGGCATAGGCGCCTTCTGCGCCGTCTCTCCACGTAGGGACCTGGGCGTCCAGGCCGGTCATGTTTTCCATGTCGCCGTTCCAGCCGCTCCACTGATAATCCACCGAGCCGTCTTCAATGGCTGAGGCGGAATTAATAAGTACCCAAGGTGATGTGCCGCCCTCAGGGGCGAACTCGCCTGGCGTGGTACCTTCGCCTTTTGCATAAAATTTTGCCCACCACCAGAGGCGTTGTCCTTCAAATTCTCCCCAGTACACAGTGTCCCCCTGGTTATTTTTGTGATCACCGCGGTATTCCTCATCGGGGCTCCATTCTCCGCGATTTGAGAAGTCATTTGTGGGGCTCCCGGTTCTGCCCATTTGATTCAAGGCGCTGAATTTGCCCGGTAGGTGTCCGAAGGTGCAGGCGGCTGCCAGAAAAACCACCAATAACTGTTTTAAGCTTGCTCTTTTGATCATATTGATCTCCCGTAAAGAAGTTAAGTTGCTGACTACTGTTAAATGTAACTGATTTTTTGGAAATTGCACAAAAAAAAGAGAAAACTTTGGTTTTTTGATAAATAACAAAAAAAAATTGCTCAACCAGGGCCATTGATGCATAAAATACGGAGTGATAGAGCAAATGATAAAAAGTGGCGTTGTGTATTTGCGTTTAACATTTTTAGCAAATATAGTTAATATTTTTATAAGACAGGGGGCTGGAATGTATTGCCTAAAAGTACCTTTTAAGGGGGTGTAAGTCGGCTTATAGTTGTCGAATTATTATGCAGTGTGTTTTGGGGGGCTCTGTTTCTCTCAAGAGTAAACAATACACTGTCTGCCTGTGTCGGAAGGTACAAATATATCTTATATAAAAAAGCGAGGGAGAATGATACAAAAAATAATGGCATGTTGCGTAATTTCAGTCCTGCTTTCGTGCTCAGATGCAGAAAAGGAAAAGAGTGAACAGATAATGAACGGTGTGTATAATCTTGCTTCCCGGCATTCTCTTTTTGCACAGCAGCTTGGAGCCAAAAAGGAGTATGTCACACCGGATGATATCTGTTATAGTTTCAGTGATACCCTGAAAGGTGAGCGGTACAGTTATTATGTTGAATCGTTTATGGTTGATGAATACAAAGATAATCACAGAAGCGTCAATTCGGTTCCGGGGTTTGGAATGCGAATCGCATCCTATGACGATACTGTATTTGTAGAGGCAGTGTATCCTAACAGCAGTGCTGAGCAGGCAGGGATTACCTCCGGTGACAAAATACTGGCTGTTGACAGTATATTTCTACGGGGGCAGACCGAGGTCTTTGATGTTGTAACCGGCTCCGATGGTAACTATGAGTTGTTCCTGCTGCGTAATTCTGATACGGTGATGCAGTCAATGGAGAAGAAACCCTTTAGTATGCCCATAGCATATTCCCGTCGTATTGATTCCACAGTGGGATATATTTATCTGTCTTCATTTATGTCCTCAGGCGATGGTGAGCACAGTTCTTCAGCTGCGTTTAAAACGGCATTGCAGGAAACCGCGGATATGGAGGTTACAATTATTGATTTGCGGGATAATACCGGTGGGTACGTGGAGGAAGCGCAGCAATGTGCATCGTTTTTTCTTGATACTTCTGACATCCTTGCCCGGCGGAGATATTTTGATACGGGATCCGTAATGGATGGTGTTATTACGACAGAGTTTCAAACGGACTTTACTGTAGACAAAGACCGGGAGTTTATCATTCTGGCAAACGAAATGACAGCTTCTGCCTCGGAGCTGTTTATTTCCGGACTCAGGTATCATTGCGAAATACCCGTTGTGGGAACTACTACCTATGGAAAAGCCCGGGGGCAGAAAGCCTGGGAGTTTAATGGCGGTGGATTGGGTTTGGTTCAGCTGACCGTGGAATCCTATCTTACTCCGGATTCAACGGAATATGACAGGCAGGGGCTTGCTCCTGATTTTTCAGTCACAGAAAATGATGATTTTGAAGATGCCCAATTGCATGCCGCTTTGGACCAGGCACAAAAAATAACCGGCATTTCGGTACAGTCTCAGGGGAGTGTTCTCGCTGATATTTCGCGATATAACAGATTTTACGGTATCCGGGAGAACGTTCTTGAGTATCATACTCAAAACTATAAAATCACCCCTCAGAGAATGGTTCTGCCATAAAAACGGGGCAGGCCCTGTGAGCCGTGCCCCATTAATTAAAGGATACTGGGATTTTACGGTTTATTCTTCTGTCTCAGCAACGCCCTGTCGTTCAGCACGTGCCCGTAATTCGTCAATTTCAGGGATGGGTTCACCAATATTGAGATACATAAACTCTGCATCCTGTGATATCTGACACACATCAGAATTCCGGATTACCCAGGCGTAATTTGCAGCGGCGCGTTCATAGTAGTTTAAATGTTCATCATAGTGATTTCCGATGAGAAAATACCATTTACAGTATTCCGGTTCTTCCTGGGAAAAGAGAATAAAATCACGGTAGCAATTTATTGCCTTCAGGTACGAATTATTGTGTTCATAAATCTCAGCAAGCTTGATAAGAGCCTTTTGACCAAAAGGGGAATAGAGAAAATTGGTTTTCAGATCACGGAAAAGCACACGTGCACGCTGGCGGTTTTCGGCATCCAGGAGTGAATCTGCGCGATTAAAGAGTTCTTCCGGTGAGCTCTGATACATATCTTCGTCATCGGGGGATTCGTACTCCACCGTTGCATTCTCCCGTTTGTCAGATAAATAGCTGTTCAGCGACATCTGAGTGAGCTGCTGTGTATATTGATCATATCTCTTCTGATAGGAAGATGTACTTGGCAGGGAGCGGGGTTTGCCGGTTTCATCCTGATACTTATAGGTAAAATGCTGAGGCCTTTCGTCTACGAGGGGGGCAATACTGTTACCGAGAACCTCATTTAAATAATAATGTACAACGGCATATCTGTCAAACCAGTGGAGGCTTTTTTGATATGTATCAGATGAAGTAAATCCGGTTTCATCAGCATTATCTCCAAAGAGCTTCCAGGCAAGAATATATTGCGCATAGGAATATCTGTTTTCCTCCCGGTAATGGGATTCAGGCAGCCATTGGGTAATAATGTCCAGCTCTTCTTCGCCTACCATATCGGAGGTGTCAGTAAAAGTCTTCCAGTCAGAGGGAAGGGAGCTATCAAATCGCTCGCGATAGAGTTTTTCCAGAAAGAACTTATGACGGCTTGTTTTAAAGCTTTTCAGCCACAGATCTCGTATATCCGATTCCGAGCGGTCTCCCACCTGTTCGAGGAATTCCTTGGGAGGCTCATGGGTATCAAGAAAAAGGGAGTCCAGTATTTCATTGCGGTAGGTTTCAATAACCACGTCGTCATCCTCATCGCTGTTTGGTATAAGGGATACCATTTCAGTGAAGTAGTACTCGCGAATTTCCTCTTCAGTAAAACCGTAATTTTTAACAAGGAACTCAAGAAAATAGTAGCGTCCTTTCCAGAAGGTGTGGAGCATATCCCAGGTTGCATCATTTTTAAGCTCTTCTTTGTAAGGGGATGCTTCGTCATAGAGGAGCACGGCATCTACAAGGGCTGTTGTTTCACTTCTGTTTCCCGGGTAGAGAAGATCCTCTTTCTGAACAGGGTAGGAAGAGTGAACACTATACATGGCAGCGTAATCCCCGTCTGTGTAAGTCCTGTTGTTGATTTCAACGAAGGGTTCTCCGCCTGGGGCGAAAAAACCGGAAAAATCAATCAGCCGCACCAGAAAAAAAACAATGAGTGCCAGGGGAAGTAATATGAGAATCAGCTTCAGACCTTTCATAGGACAGCTCCTTACATAAGCAAGAGGTGAGTATACGTTTTTCTGCTTCGTCTACTGATGTAATATACTAATTTATCCTAATATGAGCATATTCTTTTTGCGGAGGGAATAAATTTTGCCGCACCCCGTGAGCGTAAAAAAAATTGAAAGACAGTATTTTATACGCTACTTGACCGCCGGGGTGGGGCTCTGAATAATGTATCACACCACCGATGTGAAAAAACGCCGTAGTGTGGGCTGGTGTCGATTACCCTTATTCCGTATCTACAGATCTGACAATACGAAACCCCAGACCTCTGAATCCAACGATGGGACTCATCTCTCCGCGGAAGGCACATCTGAGGTGTTTTATATGGGCCATATAGCTTCCGCCGCGGGCAACTTTCGTTGCGGTGGTTTTTGCGGGGCCCGTGGGATTACGGCGCATCTCGTCAACACCTTCTTCGTAGGTTTGGGAAGAATACCAGTCATTACACCAATTGCCCACATTACTACCCATATCATAGAGGCCGAAATCATTGGGCAGACGCTGCCCGACAACACGTATATGGTCCGTATCGCCCATGTTTCCCTCATACACTGCAAAGGAGTCAACCGTGGCGTGGGATGTGTCCTCTCCCCAGAAATATTGCGTATCCCTGCCGGCCCGTATGGCATACTCCCATTCAGCTTCAGTGGGAAGGCGATAGCCGTTTTTCTCATACTTGATGTCCCATGAGATAACCTTTCTGGAGTTTCCCGTTTCAGAATCCTCATCGGCAATCTCGCCCTTTCGATAATAGACCGGTTCCAGGCCTTCTTCAATACTTCTTTTGTTGCAGTACAGGGCGGCATCGTACCAGTTGATATTATCGATGGGGGCATCTTCATGTTTGTAGCTTGCGGGATTATTGTCAATGATTGCGGTATATTCTTTTTGGGTGACGGGATATTTGCCCATGTGGAAAGCGTCCACCTTTACGCTGTGCACGGGCCGTTCATCATCGTTTGTTTTGTAGCCGTATTCAATTTCCTCATCACTTCCCATGGAAAATGTTCCTCCCGGGATTTTTACCATGTTTTCAGGAATGGGGACCTCTTCCTGACCGGATGAGCCGGTATTCTGCGAAGACGGTTCCTCTGAACAGTGAAATAAAAAAATGGCGGTAAAAAGGATGGAAAAAACAGTTGACGTAGCTTTCATGTAATTCTCCGGGAGAAGGGTAATTTTCATAAATATATGTTGTGCAGTATGTTTTGTGGTGGAACACATGATCACCTCCATAGAGCAAAAAAGCCCGAATCGTCCAGGGCATACTGGGACGTGTCCGTATAAAGCACTATGTATAATGGGCGCGGCTTCCGCAGGATGAGGGCCGAAGGAGGGGAGGCGGTACACGGATTTAGCACCGCCTTATGGAAGAGCGCGGATTTTTTCACAGGCGGATTCAATAACTCTTTTTTCCCTGGAAAAACAGAATCGACACAGGTGGTCACCGCCGTGATCATGATAAAAAGCACTGCCGGGAACTCCTGCAACTCCGGATTTGTGAAGGAAATCCATGGCCCGTTCCCGGGAGGTTTTTCCTGAAAAACGCCGCAGATCTGCAAGGATATAATAGGCTCCGTCGGGCAATATCGGGGACAGTCCGGCCGAATGGAGGGCATCACAGAGGAGTTGACGTTTTATTTTGTGTTCATCCCGAAGACTTTCATAGAATTCCGGTTTCAGTGTCTCGAGCCCCGCGGTGATTCCGTACTGCAGCGGCGCGGGAGGACAGACATAAAACAGATCACTGATATGGGCAGCTGCCTGGACAATATGGGCCGGCCCGAGAAGATAGCCCACGCGCCATCCGGTGACGCTGAATGTTTTGGAAAAACCGCTCACAACAAGGCTGCGGCTGCGGAATTGGGGCAGTTCAATGGGGGATATATGGGGCGTGTTATCGTATACAAAATACTCGTATATTTCATCGGAAATAAGAACTGTGTCTGATTTTTCAGTCAGCATTCCGATACGGCTGATTTCCTCCCGGGTAAAAACTTTGCCCGCAGGATTATGCGGTGTATTGATTATAAGGGCTCTGGTTTTTGCATTAACGGCTTTTTTCAGCTCCTCCCAGGGGATTTCCCAGTGGGGAGGTTTCAGTCTGATGTGGCGGATAGTGGCATTGAGCGCTGTGAGCGTTGCATGGTGGTAGCCGTAATAGGGCTCAAATACAATGACCTCATCTCCGGGGTTTATTACAGCATGCAGGGCTGCATGCATGGCCCCCGTGGCACCGGAGGTTACGGCTATTTCCTGTTCCGGATCAAGACTGATGCCTTTTTCACGGTGTTCTTTCTGAGCAATGGCCTGGCGCAGGGGAAATATGCCCAAATGACTGGTGTAGCTGTTCTTCCCTTCATTCATGGCGTTTTGGGCAGCTGAGATAATAGAGTCCGGTGTCTGCGTGTCGCAGACTCCCTGGG
Organism: Fibrobacterota bacterium; assembly: GCA_051745755.1. GTDB lineage: Bacteria > Fibrobacterota > Chitinivibrionia > Chitinivibrionales > Chitinivibrionaceae > Chitinivibrio. The sequence continues at coordinate 60,670 of JBNJEI010000007.1, read as the reverse complement.
CGAGGTTTATTCCGCGGTGTTTTCTGCAGGCGGTACTCATGGCCCGAATCTGTGATTGTTCAATCTGTGCGGCTTTGCGGCTTAAGGGCGGCATAAAACTCCTTATAAAAGAGAATGGAAATCTGTAATTTTGGTAAGTCCGTGGGTGTTCATATAGCGGCGTATTCCCTCTTCCAGAGTGCCCGCAGCAGAAGGTTCAATGAAATTCCATGTTCCCATTTGTACTGCACTGGCTCCGGCCAGAAGATACTGGAGGGCATCATCAACGCAGGTGATCCCTCCCATGCCGATGACGGGTATGGTAACACTGCGTGCTGCACTATAGGTCATGGCGACACCCACGGGGCGTACGGCGGGGCCGGAAAGCCCTCCCGTGGTATTGGCAAGAAACGGTTTTTGTGATTTGGTGTCAATAACCATGCCCACAAGGGTATTGATCAGTGAAACCGCATCCGCTCCGCCAGCTTCTGCTGCGACGGCAATGGTACTGATATCTGTAACATTGGGTGATAATTTTATAATCAGCGGTTTTTCTGTTTGTTTTCGCAGGAGTGCCGTAATTTTTTCAACCTGATCGGGATCCGTACCAAAGGCAAGGGCCCCCTTTTTTACATTGGGACAGGACAAATTTATTTCATACCCCCAGATGGCGTCTTCTGGTTCAAGAATTTCGATGAGTTTGCGGTATTCCTCCTGGGTTTTTCCTGATATATTGGGGATGATTGCGCAGTCAAGACCGGAAAGATAGGGGATTTTCCGGGATAAAAATTCGTCGGCGCCAACATTGGCAAGGCCAATGGCATTGAGCATTCCCGAAGGGGTTTCAACAATCCGGGGGGTGGGATTGCCTTCGCGTGGTTTGAGGGAGATGGCCTTTGTATAAATGGCACCCAGGCTGTTCAGGTCGAGAAAATCTTCATATTCCTCACCGTAGCCGAAGGTACCCGAAGCAACTCCCACGGGGTTTTTCAGTATTCGCGTGCCGATGCGTATGCTTAGGTCCATCGGACCTCCTCAGCAGAAAAAATCGGGCCTTCCTTGCAGACACGTGCCTTTCCTCCATCCGCACGATCAACAACACATCCCATGCATGCCCCGATGCCGCAGGCCATCATTTCCTCAAGAGAGACCAGACACAGCAGGGAACGGGCCCGGGCAAATTCTGCCGCGGCGGCAAGCATTGGGTGTGGTCCGCAGGCGAGTATTGTCGTATTTTCCAGATCTTTTTCCGGCAGAGTTTTCAAATACTCGATAACATTTCCGGAAAACCCGCGGCTGCCGTCATCGGTGCAGATAATTGCGGGAACAGACGGGTCATAGGCGGTGTGGGGTATGTACTCCGCGGATCTGAATCCCGTTACCAGGGTTACGGCATGATTTTGGGAAAATTGTTGTGCCGCAAAAAGAATGGGGCCAAGACCGATTCCTCCTCCCAGGGCAATAACGTTATTCGTTGGTGCATAAAAGGCGTTTCCCAGGGGCGCCATAATCTGTATGGACATCCCGGGTTCTGCGTCACGGAGGATTTTTGTGGTTTTCCCCCGCACTTCGTAGATACATGATGCTCTGTGGGTGGTGTCGTCGTATGCAGAAAAGGCAAAGGGTCTGCGCAAAAGCGGATCTGTTGCTCCGGGGATCCGCAGCTCAAAGAATTGTCCCGCCCGCGGACCATTTTTGTCACTGCGCCAGTCGAAACTGAGCCTGTAAAACCCCCGGGAGAGCTGGGTATTCTCCCGTATATGCACCATGCAGTCTTTCATAGTCTCTCTCTTTGTTACAGTAGACTATAAAATAAATTTAAGATGCGGAGGGGAGGGATATGGAAAGAGGTTTTTCACATATCCCTGGAAATTATATTTCCCGGTGCAGAATAACTGAGTGCTGAATTTGCTGTGTCATTCAGAATCGGGCAATAAGGATTAATTCCGGCCGGATACGCCGGTGTATGCTGTCGTCGGCGTTTGTCGTGGTGTAATAGCCACGAAGCCGGGGCCGGACTGCTATTTCGCGAGTAACCTTATGGATATAATTAAGATCAACATGATGATAATAGGAGTTTTCCTCACTGAGTCTCTCACGCCCAATGCCGAAGCTGTATCCGCTTCGGAAAGTACCCTTTGATGAGAATTTGAAGGACGGGATAAGGCGTCCGAGAAATACCAGGGGTTCTTCATTATCAAGGCTGTAGCCTCCCAGCCCAGCTCCGGTTGACACAGAGAATGAGGGTGAAAGTTCAACCGTCAGATCAAGACCTCCTGAAAATGAAGTTCCGGCAGTATTACCGGGGCCCATGTCCGTGGAAAGAACACCCGCAGGGGTCAGGTGCAGGTCCCTGGATATCTGTACCGGTGAAGCGAAACTTATGCGGTATCCGTCATAGTGCTCTTCTTCGTCGTCAATGTATCGCCCCGCATCGTTTTTTACGGCGGCAGCGAGGATAAGTCCGATTTTTTCTGAAGGCTGCAGGGTTACCTTTCCTCCTGCCTGGGAATTATCCATTTGCGTCAGCCAGCCTACGGACATATTGACGGTGTTTGAGTAGTCTCCATAATCCATAATCCAGGCAATATCCAGGGCGCTGTTGTTTTTTAGCTCGATGAGACCTGCACTGAAACCGATACCGCGATTGGTATAGGAAAAATTAGCATGCTGAATTTTAACCGCTCCGTTTTCATGCGGCGCATTTGATGATATTTTGTCTGTATTTGCAAATCCACTGGGGTTTGAAAGGGCAAAGGTAAAGGACAGGTTTTCAGTGACGGCGTTTTGTATCCCCGCCCGCCAGGCATATCGGTGGTAAAAATTGCTTTCCAGGGGATCAATTGTACCTCCCGGATCTGTATCATAATCGATATCACCGCGAAACCGGTACTGAATCCCGCCTGAAAATGATACATCGCCATATACCGCCGCCACGGTACATGAAAAAATGAGACACAAATATACTGAATATTTCATACAGCTGCTCCAGGGAAAATTATAAGATGTTTTTAATTGTATATAAATATAAGAATTGTGCAAGTTTTTTGTTATGATTGTTTTTCCGGGGGGCAATCAAGACAAATGTGTGTCCGGTATTGAATACAGATTCGCCGTTTAATAAAAGGCGTTATTTTCATACGACAATATTGGGATTTCTTGCCCTGGGCGGAAATATGAATATTCGCCGTAATTTTCTGAGAAGGAGGTTTTCCGTTTTTTTCTGACACAGAGGGCTGTATAATCCTGCCATAGCGGTATGCTGGTGTCTCCTTACATAATAGGAATTGTTTTTCGTAGTAACCTTACAGATAAACCCTGTAAAAAATTTTATATGTAGAGAGAATACAATAGTGTTCCTTTTCTCTTCATATGTATCTTAAAAAAAGGGTTCTTTTTTTATTTCCAAAATCAGGAGTCAGTGCCATGTCTGAAAATGTAACGGATTGTTATATCAGGGAACGAAGCGAGGAAGAGCTTTTGGCGGATCTTCACGTGGTTATCGAAGAGTATTCCCATGTTCCGGGAGGGCTGATACCGGTGCTGCAGATTGCCCAGACCATGTTCGGGTATCTTCCCGAAAAAGCCCTTGTGTCCATTTGTGAGGGCTTTGGTAAATCATACAGTGAAGTTGCCGGAGTGGTAAGTTTCTACTCCTTTTTTTCAACGGTTCCCAAGGGGCGGAATATGATTCGCGTGTGTCTTGGGACAGCCTGTTATGTTCGGGGCGGGAAGGAGGTTCTGGCTGCTCTGAAAAAGGAAATCGGCATAGATATCGGTGAGACAACCGAGGATCGGGAATTTTCCCTGGAGATCGGGCGCTGCTTTGGTGCCTGCGGGCTTGCCCCGGTGCTGATGGTGAACGATGATATTCATCAGCGTGTCAGACCTACCAAAGTAGGTGAAATACTGAGGCAGTATGTACGGGGTGACGATGTGGTATCTGAGAGCGGAAGGGAGGCTGAATAATGGGAAATGCAAAGATACGCAGCCTGAAGGATCTGCACAGGAGAGCACGAGCCTCTCAGAATACTGTTTTTGATTTTGAAAAGGCCCCGGATGACATGATCCTTATTTGCATGGGGGGCGGCTGTATTGCTTCGGGAGCACAGAAAATCAAAGAACGGTTATCAGCAGTTCTTGAGCACAACAGTCTTTCTGCAGACTACCGGATTATCGAGGCGGGATGCCTGGGCCCCTGCAGTAAAGGTCCGGTACTGATCATCGGTGCAGACCAGACCTTTTATGAAGGGCTGAGCCCTGCAGATGTGGATACCATCGTTGCGGAGCACCTGATGGGGGGCCGGGTGGTTGAATCACTGGTTTGGAAACACCGGGAGGGTGATAGGGAGAAGCCCGTTCCGCTTATGAAGGATATCGATTTTTTCCGCCGGCAGACCAAGATTGTTTTACGCAATTGCGGACGAATTAACCCCGGTTCCATAGACGATTACATTGCCCTGGGGGGATATCAGGGGCTTGCTGCAGCTCTTGAAATGTCATCGGGAGAAGAGATAATTAAGGAAGTTTCAGAATCGGGGCTTCGCGGCCGCGGCGGGGCTGGTTTTCCCACGGCACTGAAATGGACCTTTGGACGAAAAAATAAAAGTGATCAAAAATATATGCTCTGCAATGCCGATGAGGGTGATCCCGGGGCATTTATGGATCGAAGCATTCTTGAGGGAGATCCTCACAGTGTTATTGAGGGTATGGCGATCGGCGCCCGTGCAATTGGTGCCGATCGTGGGTACGTCTACGTTCGGGCGGAATATCCCCTTGCGGTGGAACGGTTACGCAGTGCCATAGCCCAGGCCGAAGAATATGGTCTCCTCGGTGATGCTGTTCTGGGAACAGATTTCTCTTTTACCCTGGAAATCCGTATGGGATCAGGAGCCTTTGTCTGCGGAGAGGAAACCGCCTTGATTGCTTCCATTGAGGGCAAACGGGGTGAGCCCCGCCCGCGACCGCCCTTTCCGGCAGAGAAAGGTCTGTGGGGAAAACCTACGGTGCTCAACAATGTGGAAACCTATGCTAATATTCCACTGATTCTTTCCCGGGGGGGGAAGTGGTTTTCTTCCGTGGGAAGCAGGGACAGTGCCGGCACCAAGGTCTTTGCCCTGGCGGGAGATATTGCACATTCCGGCCTGGTTGAGGTGCCTGTGGGAACATCTCTGGGGGAGCTTGTCTATGATATCGGCAGCGGCATTCCCCGGGGAAAGGAGTTTAAGGCTGCGCAGATCGGTGGGCCCTCCGGGGGATGTGTACCTCGGTCTCATCTCAATGTTCCCCTTGATTATGAGCCTCTGGCAGAGCTTGGTGCCATTATGGGGTCCGGTGGGCTTGTTGTGATGGACGAGGATACCTGTATGGTTGATGTGGCGCGCTTTTTCCTGGAATTTGTACAGGAGGAATCCTGCGGTAAATGCGTTCCCTGCAGGGTGGGTACCCGCAGAATGCTTGAGATTCTTACAAAAATATGCGAGGGTGAAGGGGAGACTGGGGATGTCGAGCACCTTATCCGTTTGGGCAAACAGATACAGGATACGGCCCTGTGCGGCCTTGGCCAGACTGCGCCAAACCCCATACTTTCAACCATTCGTCATTTTCGCCATGAATACGATATGCATATTCAAATGAAGCATTGTGACGCCGGTACCTGTCCCTCTCTTGTACGGGCACCCTGTCAGAGTGCGTGCCCTGCGGGAGTTGATGTGCCCGGATTTGTTTCCCTTGTTTCAGAAAAACGCTATGCCGAGGCTCTGCGTCTGCATCGGGAGCGGAATCCCTTTGCAGCGGTATGCGCCCGTGTATGTTTCCATACCTGTGAAGATAAATGCCGCCGGGCAACCCTGGATGCCCCTGTTTCAATTCGTGGGGTAAAGCGTTTTATGGTGGATCAGGAAGTAACCATTCAGCATCCTGAGTGTCGTGAGAACCAGGAAAACGCCTGCCGCAAAATTGCCGTTGTCGGCGCCGGCCCTGCGGGGTTGTCCTGTGCGTTTTTTCTTGCCCGACTGGGATACCGCCCCACGGTGTTTGAGGCCGCGCCGCGGCCGGGAGGTATGCTGGTTCAGACTATTCCTGCCTATCGTCTTCCCCGGGAAACACTGGCCCGTGAAATCCGCATGATTGAACATATGGGGGTCGATATTATAACAGAGCAGTCCCTGGGGCATGATTTTACCCTTTCGTCCCTGAAAGAAGAGGGGTATGAGGCTGTATTTATCGGTATCGGTGCCCACAAGGGGGTAATTCTTGATATTCCCGGAAAAGAGGCCCGAAATGTAACCGAAGCCTGTGATTTTCTTAAGGAGTATAATATTCGCGGTTTTGCAAAGGTGGGCCGGGACGTTATTATTATCGGGGGTGGAAATGCGGCCATTGATGCAGCACGGACAGCCATTCGTCTGGGCGGAACGGTACAGGTTCTTTACAGAAGAACAAAAAATGAGATGCCCGCCTATGCAGAAGAGGTGGATGCAGCCGTGGAAGAAGGTGTTGAGATTATTCCTCTTGTAAATCCCGTGGAGATTCTTACGGAAGACGGGGCGGTTTCCGGAGTGAAATGCCAGGTGATGAAACAGGGTGATTTTGATATGTCCGGGCGTCGTCGTCCGGAAAAAAGCGATGAGGTATTTAGTCTTCCGGCAGATCAGGTTATCTTTGCCTGCGGACAGAAAGTAGACACAGAGAATACGTTTTCAGATGCAGATCCTGTACTGGGTGAGGGAAATACCATTGTGGCGGATGAACGGCGTGGTCAGACCTCTGTTGCCTGGATTTTTGCCGGCGGTGATGCCGTGACCGGTCCTGCGTCAATTGTGAAGGCAATCGCTTCGGGTGAGCGAGCGGCAGTAGGGATTGACAGATTTCTCACGGGGGAGGAGCATGCCTTCTGGCGTGAAGAAAAGGAAATAAAAACCGCCTTTGACCCCGATGCAGATCCGCTTCCCTACAAACGGGAAAAACTCCACCTGCTTTCAGTGGAACGACGGAAGAATAATTTTGATGAAGTGGAAATGTCCTGGACTGAAGGAGAGGCAATACGTCAGGCAAAACGGTGTTTGAGGTGTGAATATGGTAAATAAAAAACAAGGAGCAGCAGATATGGTTTCTTTACAGATAAACAATACCTCTGTAGTGGTTGAGAAGGGAAGTACGATCCTGCATGCCGCAAAAAAGGCGGGGGTTACCATTCCCACCCTGTGTCATATGGAGAATCACGAACCCCGGGGAGCCTGTCGGGTTTGTGTGGTTGAGGTTGCAGGGGCAAAGACTTTGACAGCGGCCTGTGCGGCACCGGTGTCGGAGGGTATGGTGGTGTATACCAATTCCCCCCGTGCCCGAACGGCGCGGAAAACAGTTGTTGAGCTTCTGCTTTCTGAACATGACGGTAATTGTCAGATCTGCGACAGAAATTATGATTGTGAGCTTCAGGAAATCGCCCGTACCCTGGGAATTGAACATTTGGAATACGAAGGAAAAAAGGCCCAGGCGCGTATGGATGTATCCACCCCGGCCCTGATTCGTGACAATGCAAAATGTATAAAGTGCAGGCGCTGTGTTTCCGTGTGTACTGAAGTCCAGGAGGTGGGGGCACTGTTTCCCCAGGGGCGTGGTTTTGAAACACATATTGGTCCCGCTTTTACCCGGGATCTGGCAGATGTGGTCTGCGTACAGTGCGGCCAGTGCGCAGCGGTATGTCCTGTGGGGGCAATCTCCGAGCAACGTCATATTGACCATGTCTGGAATGCTCTTGATTCAGAAAAGACTGTTCTGGTACAGACAGCTCCGGCGATACGCGCAGCCTTGGGAGAGTGTTTTGGATATCCTCCGGGGACCCTGGTCACGGGGAAGATGGTTACGGCTTTGCGGCAGCTGGGATTTGACAGGGTTTTTGATACTAATTTTACAGCTGATCTTACTATTATGGAGGAAGGTACGGAATTGTTAACCCGTCTGAAAAAAGCCCTTGTTGATAACAAAGATGCTGCCCTTCCTCAGTACAGCAGCTGTTCTCCCGGGTGGATACAATTTGCCGAATATTATTATCCCGAGATACTTCCCAACCTTTCCACCTGTAAATCCCCGCAGCAGATGTTTGGCTCCGTGGCAAAAACCTATTACGCAGAAAAAATCGGCAAAAATCCGGAGGACATTGTGGTGGTGTCTGTGATGCCCTGCACGGCTAAGAAATTTGAAGCTCGTCGGCCGGAGATGTGCGACAGCGGTGTGCAGGATGTTGATTATGTCCTTACCACACGTGAGCTCGGTAAAATGATAACCATGGCGGGAATAGATTTTTATTCCCTTGAAGACGGCATAATGGATGCGCCCCTGGGATTGTCCTCAGGGGCTGCAGATATCTTTGCCAATACAGGAGGGGTTATGGAGGCTGCGGTGAGAACCGCCTATGAAATAGTAACCGGGCGTGAACTGCCCCTGAAAAATCTCCATATTACAGAGGTTGCCGGCCTCCAGGGTATAAAAACCGCTGCCCTGACCATCGAAGGGGCCCTGCCTGAATGGTCTTTTCTTGAAGGTGTTGAGCTTAAATTGGCCGTTGCCCATACCCTGGGTAATGCGCGAAGGGTAATTGAATCGGTACGCAGGGGGGAGGTGTTCCATTTTGTGGAGGTAATGACCTGTCCCGGCGGGTGTATCGGCGGCGGGGGACAGCCGCGTTTTACCACCGATGAAATACGTAAAAAGCGGATTGAGGCTATCTATGCGGAAGATGAAGGGAAAACGGTGCGTAAATCTCACGAAAACAAAGATGTGGCTCAGCTCTATACAGAATATTTAGGAACGCCGCTTGGGAAGAAATCACATCACCTGCTTCATACAGAATATGAGAAAAGAGAAAAGTATTAAGGTGTGGTTCCGGGGCGGGAACGCCCCGGTTTCCTACATGAAATTTTCCACGGATTCAACCTCGGGTATAGCATCCTTTATTGCCCGTTCTATTCCCATTTTGAGTGTCATGGTGGACATGGGGCAGGAACCGCAGGCTCCCGTCAGGCGCACAAGGACCACATTGTCCTTATAGTCAACAAATTCAACATCCCCTCCGTCGGCCTGCAGGCCCGGGCGGACTTCATTGAGTACTTCCTTGATTTTATCTACAGTATCCATTTTGTACCTCTGAAAAAATGTAATCTTTACTGAGTATATATATGAAATGCACCTTGAAAATCAAGGGTGGAAAACTGCGGGGTAAATATTGTGAAATAATTCATAAAAGGGGGTAAAAATTTTTATTTTACAATGGCACATATTATATTCTTGATGATATTTTTCAAACTAAACGAAATGGAGTTATATCTATGGCAGTAAAAATGGCTATTAACGGATTTGGGCGTATTGGTCGTCTTGCTTTTCGTCAGATGATGAAGGCTGATGATATTGAGGTTGTAGCGGCAAATGATCTTACGGATGCAAAAACCCTGGCACACCTTCTGAAATACGATACAGCCCAGGGCGGGTATCCCGGTACTGTGGAAGCTGGTGATGGTGCCATTATCGTTGACGGCAAAGAAATTAAGATTCTAAGCGAAAAAGATCCTGCAAATCTCCCCTGGGGAGAAATGGGTGTTGATGTGGTTATTGAATCAACAGGTATTTTTACCACAAAAGACCTTGCGGGAAAACACCTTGAAGCCGGTGCCAAAAAAGTAATGGTCTCAGCTCCTGCAAAGGGCGGTGTTCCCACGGTTGTATACAATGTAAATCATACGGATCTTACCAAGGATGATCACATTGTTTCCGGTGCCTCATGTACTACAAACTGTCTTGGCCCCGTTGCCAAGGTTATCAATGACAAGTTCGGTTTGAAGCGGGGATGGATGACAACTATTCACGCATACACTGCGGATCAGCGTATGCAGGATGCACCCCATAAGGATCTGCGCAGAGCCCGTGCCGGTGCTGCCAATATTATTCCTACCTCCACTGGTGCTGCTGCGGCTATCGGCCTTGTTATTCCCGACCTGAAGGGTAAGCTTGACGGTATTGCTGTTCGTGTTCCCGCCATTACAGGTTCCATTGTGGATCTTGTGGTTGAAACGGAAAAACAATGCAGTGTTGAAGAAATCAATGCCGCGATGAAGGAAGCAGCCGAGGGTGATCTCAAGGATACTTTTGAGTATACGGAAGATCCCATCGTATCCTCCGATGTTATCGGTTCCACGGCGGGTTCCATCTTTGATGCTGATTCCACCAAGGTAATGGACGGAAATATGATTAAGGTTCTTTCCTGGTATGATAATGAAAACAGCTATGTAAGTCAGTTTGTACGCCTTGCTAAATACATGGCTGAAGAGCTTATATAAGAATCTGTAAATATGCGGAATGCAATAGAGCGGGTGCAGAGAGTCTGCTCCCGCTTTTTTTTTCTTTAAAAGGAGTTTTTTATGAATAAAGTATCGGTTGAGGATATTTCTGTACAGGGTAAACGGGTTATTGTCCGTGTGGACTTTAATGTTCCCCTGAATTCCAAACAGGAGATAACTGACGACAAGAGAATCGAAGCATCACTTCCTACCATTAAATACCTGGTGGAGCAAAATGCCCGGGTAATTCTTATGTCTCATCTTGGGCGTCCAAAGGGGAACGTTGTGCCTGAGTTCAGCCTGAAGCCAGTGGCTGATGCCCTTCCCCGGTACGTGGATACACAGGTGCATTTTGTTACGTCAAATCGTGGGGAAGCTGCACAGAATGCCGCAGAAAAGCTTAAAGATGGGGAAATTCTGTTACTGGAAAATCTTCGATTTGATGCAGGTGAAACAGATAATGACCCTGACTTTGCAAAGGATCTTGCATCTCTTGCGGATTTTTATGTGAATGATGCCTTCGGCACCGCTCACCGGGCACATGCCTCCACGGAAGGTATTACTAAATATTTTGATACTCCTGCATGTGGTTTTCTGCTGAAAAAAGAAATTGACTTTCTCAACAATACCGTAGAGACACCGGCGCGTCCCTTTGTCGCTATTATCGGCGGAGCAAAGGTTTCCAGCAAAATCGGTGTTATTGAAGCCCTGCTTCCCAAGGTTGATAAGCTTATTATTGGCGGTGGTATGGCCTATACGTTTTATAAAGCCCAGGGGCTGGAAATCGGCAATTCCATCTGTGAAGATGATAAGGTGGAGCTGGCCCGCAGGTTGCTGGATTCTGCGGGAAGCAAAATATATCTCCCCGATGATACGGTTATCACATCAAAGCTTGATTTTGATAATCTCACCGTGGCACCGACTTCTGTGGTTAATGCCGATATGATCCCTGCAGAGATGGAAGGCTGTGATATCGGTCCCCGTTCGGTGGAAACCTTTTCAAAGATTGTCCGCGAAGCCAAAACAGTCATTTGGAACGGCCCCATGGGTGTTTTTGAGATTGATGAAACAGCCAAGGGGACCTTTGCTGTGGCTGATGCTCTTGTGGAAGCAACTGATAAGGGGGCCATTACTATTATTGGTGGTGGAGATTCCGCTGCAGCAATAGCAAAGGCGGGGCTTTCCGATAGGGTGTCCCATGTCTCAACCGGCGGCGGAGCTTCCCTTGAATTCCTTGAGGGCAAAAAACTTCCCGGAGTGGAAGCCCTTGCGGATAAATAGTCGTGTAACATTGATAAAAAAAAGGAACGGCCCGCGGCTGTTCCTTTTTTTATACGCTGTTTCGCCACAGGCGAATCTTAATAGTGTTTCAGTTTTTCCCGCTGTTCCTGTTCTATGGGAAGAATTTCCTCAGATTTATAATCCAGGGCTTTGTTGACAGCGTGCAGATCACGTACAAGACGCCGCACACCGTCAGGCTCAAGAGAGGCAGCATGGTCCGTACCTTTCCAGGTTCTGTCAAGGGTGTAGTGGCGCTCGATAATATCTGCTCCGAGGGTGAAGGCGGCAATATCAACGGCAATACCGAGGTGATGTCCTGAAAACCCGATGTTTTTTACGCGGGTTCCAAATCTTTCAATAAGATTCTCAATTTCAAGGAGGGCAACGTCTTCAAAGGGAACCGGGTAGCCTGAGGTGCAATTATACAGAACTGCATCTGCTGCACGGTTGTATTTTTCAAGATGGGAGACAATCTCTTCCATTTCCTGTCGGGTGGTCATTCCCGTGGAAATATGGATTTCCCCGGAGTAATTTTCACACAGCCAGGTCAGCAGTGGAAAGTCGGTGTTACAGGCCGAAGGTATTTTTATAAGATTCGGTTCCAGATCGGCGATTATTTTGGCTGAATTGATATCCCAGACCGAGCAACTGTACTCTATGTCCATTTCATCGCAGTATTTTTTGAGCTCCCCGTGCTGGTCATGGCTGAATTCAAGATTTTCACGATGTTCGCGGTAGGTATCTCCAAAGGCATTTACGGGATTTGGGTGGGCAGCATTATACTGACCGGGTTTACGATCTGCCCAGAGGTCAACATCGCGTTTTTGAAATTTAACAGTATGCGCCTTACAGAATATTTTTGCCGTGGAAATACATTCCTTTGCAATATCCATGTCTCCCTTATGATTACAGCCGATCTCAGCTATTACCTTTGCCTTTCTCATCAAAACCTCTTTCGTTTGGTCTGTTTGGTCTGTAAAATACCTTTTTTGTATGAATATACATTACATTTGTTTTTCTCTGAAAAAGAAAAGCCTTGCACATTATCGAAAACAGGCTATACTGAAAATATGACGACCGTTGTCTTTCAGAGCTTTTATTGTGATGTAAATAATAGTATTTTTATAAAAAGAGAACGAAAGAAATCCGGCAGGAGGTAGATGTCGAAGAATATGTGCGCCTTTGTGAGTGTGACCGGCAACAAAATTACTTCTAAAGTCCTGTCGGAATCTATGCGGTATGTACGGTTCGGCATTCCAAATTCGAGGAGCTTTGTATGAAGTACAGCGATGCAGAAACAGTACTGAAAAATAATCTCACCACCTTCAAAGACACAACCCGGGAGGTGTTGTCCACCTTCGTCTCACCTCACTCCTTTTCTGTTCATGACTGGAAAACCAGGAGCTCCTTCCATTCGGCCTTTGATTCCATACTGATAACACGGTCGGATAATTCACGGTATGCCGGATTTCTTATCGTCGGAGCAAATACGCAGGATCTTACTTTGTTGTCCACAAATCTTTTCGGGATATCCGGTGAGGAAACCACGGCGGTATTGCGGGATTTTGGGAGCACTTTAGCCGCGGAATTTCACGAGTTGCCCGATTTTATTGCTCATTTCAAAACAGTATGTCAGAAACCGCCGGAAGAAGCTGTGCAATATGCGTTTTTTTCCACCATGAGCGTTGCGGATTCACAGATTACATTCCCCGGGATTGCAGCGCGGCTCTATCTTGGGTTCGGTATTCATATAAAAAACCGTGTTGAGATAGATCATATATCCAATGAATTAAGTTCCCTTATAGAAAATCTGTAAGAGCCTCCCCCTACGGAATTTATACCGTGTCCGGCAGAAGAGACATCCTCTGTACGGGGTTAAACAATTATATTTACAGATTACTGATTTTTATATAAGGGATTCATATGAAAGAGCAACATATCCGTACCGGTCAGATAATTGCCGGTTTTATAACGCAGGACGTGATCAGAATTGAAGAAACAAACAGTATTGCATATATTCTTGAGCACAAAGAAACGGGCGCCCAGTGTATTCATCTGTATAATGACGATCCGAACAACTTTTTCTCCGTAGCATTTAAAACTCCCGTCTTCGATAATACCGGGGTGGCACATATACTTGAACATTCTGTTTTGGCCGGTTCACGGAAATATCCACTGAAAGATCCCTTTAAGGAAATGCTGAAAGGTTCCATGCAGACCTTTCTCAATGCCCTGACCTACCCTGACAGAACGGTGTACCCTGTTGCAAGCCAGGTGGAAAAGGATTTTTTCAACCTGGTTGATGTGTATTGTGATGCCGTGTTTAATCCGCTTTTGAGAAAAAATACCTTTCTTCAGGAAGGATGGCATTTCGATATGCCCCGCCGTGATGCGCCGGTGTCCATAAAGGGTATTGTCTACAATGAAATGAAGGGGGTTTTTTCGGATTTCCACAGTAACGTTGCGCGTAAAATGCTTTCCGGCATAGCTCCGGACACTACCTATTATTACGAAAGCGGTGGAGATCCCCGGGATATTCCCACATTGACCTACGAAGAATTCTGCAGTTTTCATAAAAAATATTATCACCCGTCCAATGCCTGTTTTGTTCTCTACGGAAATATTCCCACGGAAAAAACCCTTTCGTTTATTCAGGAGAGGTATCTGCACCAGTACACAAAACAAAAAATAACTGCGTCAGTGGGAGAGCAGAAAAAATGGAAGCGGCCGCGTACCATGAATATTGACGTTCCTGCAGCAGCAGAGGATGACGGATATGCAACGGTATTGGTAAACTGGATGTGTGAAGGGACCTGCGACGGAGAAACAGGTCTTATCGGAGATATTTTAAGCAGGTATTTCTTTGACGGGGAAAGTGCACCACTGAAACGGGCTCTTCTGGATTCCGAACTGGGGGAGGATCTGGATGACATGTGCGGATATGATAATGACCTGTACACCGCAACATTTTCCGCCGGGCTGAAAAAGGTGGATCCATCCATGGCACCTTCCGTTCTGAAGATTGTGGAGGATACTCTGCAGCACAGTGTAGATTCGGGGCCCGATGCCGATCTTCTGGAGGGAGCGCTTCGCCGGGTGGAGTTTTCCCTTCGGGAAATTCGGGAAGGCAGGTTTCCCTATGCGCTCCAGCTTGCAACCCGCATACACAGAAGCTGGCTGTATGGGGGCGATCCCTGTACACATATCGCCTATGAAAAACACCTTAAAAAACTGAAAGCGGATTTTGCCCGCCCCGGTTTTTTTGAGCAGCAGGTGAAACGTTTTTTTGCAGACAATCCGCATCGTCTTTTGATGACCGCCACAGGACGAAAATCTCTGGGAGAAAAACTTTCAAATCAGACCGAGGAGCAGGCGCGCAGGCTCAGTAAGGACTTTACTCAGGAAGATAAATCAGCCTGTTATACAGAAACCCAACAGCTTGTCCGGGAACAGCAAACAAGCCATACACAGGAGGAACTGTCAGTCATTCCTGTTCTTGAAAAAAGCGATATTCCTGCCAGAAATAAAGTTGTCCCCTGTGCGGAACGGTGGGTGGGAAATACCCGTCTTTTTACCCAGCCCCTGTTTACCGGAGGAATAACCTATGTGGATTTCTGCTTTGACCTATTCAGCCTTTCTTCTGACCTGCTCCCCTATTTTCCTCTCTATGCATCATATATAACGGCAGCGGGTGCAGGAGATTGTTCCACTGGGGAAATGGCCCGGCGGCTTAATCTGGTAACGGGCGGCTTCTCCTGTTATGATGTCATTTTTGAGGATGGGCTGAATGAAGATGGACTTCATGCCCGGGCGGTATTTTCGGGGAAGGCGCTCACACAGAATACGGACGCACTTATGGAGCTGTTTTCGGATGTTTTTCTGCGTCCCGCTTTTACGGACAGGACCCTGCTGAAAAATATACTGTATCAGCATCTCAATGACAGTGCCCATTCAATCGTCAGCGCCGGTCATGCCTACGGTGTTCGTATGGGGGTATCACGGCTTCGCCGGTCAAAGCATATGGACGAAATTCTCAATGGTGTTTCCCAATATCGTTTTCTGAAAAAACTCTCCCGCACCGAATCCTATGATGTACTGCTGAAGAAGCTTGCTGCTATTCATCGCCGTTTGATTACCCCAAAGGGGCTTTGTGTTAATCTGACTGCTTTTGAAGCTGACGCATATGATGACGCGTTGTACAGTATTCTGGATGCGCTGCCGCAGCACGCTCCCCAAAAGCCTCCTGTAATAGTGCAGAGTGGTCGGGAGAACCCCCTGGCTCTGGAAGTGAGTTCCTCTGTTAATTATGTCACCCAGTCCTGGGAGCTCAACGATTTTTCTCCTTCCCGTGTGGGCGCCTTCTTTATTTTAAGCCGCGTGCTTTCCACGGGGGTGCTATGGGATATGGTCCGCGTTGAAGGCGGTGCGTATGGTGGTATGGCCCTTTTCAGTTCTTCCTGTCGCAGCTTTTCCTGTGCTTCGTTCCGGGATCCCAACCTCGCTGATACGCTTAAAAGATATGAGGAAGCCCTGCGCCGTGTTGCAAAAACTGTCTCCCAGGGGGATGTGGACAAAACAATGTTTGCCCTGGCTTCAAAATTTGACGCCCCCAAAAGTCCTCATGCCCGGGGTATAAGCGAGGCACTGGCACGAATCAGCAATAACAGCCCTGAACGTCGGCAGGCGTTTCGGGAGGCCATACTATCCTGTACTGCTGCGGATATCCGGGAAATTGCCGGGCAGCTTCTGGAGAATTGGGAAAAAAGTCAGATCGCGGTTGTGGCCAATGAAAAATCCCTGCAGGAAGCTCAGGAGGCGGGGGTTGATTTTACGGTGGAGAAATTATAGATTCGGGCAGAACCCCGAATCTATCTCAGAGAGAAATGTGGAGCGCCTCCTCCATGGCAGATGTTTTTCTCCGTGCGTGATCAGTATCTTTCCCCAAAGCCAGGAAAACCCCCATGCGTCGTTTTCCCCGTACCCCCGGTTTTCCAAAGAGCCGGATATCTGTATCTCTTTGCTCCAGGGCGGTATCAATGTGTGAAAAAGAGACTGCATCGGAAACCCCGTCAATAACAAGCGCCCGGGACGCCGCCGGAGCGTATTGGGTTATTTCCGGAATGGGCAGGCCCAGAATCGCCCGTGCATGGAGGGCAAATTCCGAGAGATTCTGAGATATAAGCGTAACCATCCCGGTATCGTGGGGGCGGGGAGATAATTCACTGAAGATAACCCGGTCCTGTGCCACAAAAAGCTCAACACCGAAGATACCGAATCCTCCCAGTTCATCCGTGATTTTTCGGGAGATATCCTGTGCATGTATGTGGGCCTTTTCACTCATGGGGTGCGGCTGCCAGGACTGTGTATAATCTCCGTTGTTCTGAATATGTCCAATGGGAGGACAAAATGATGTGCCGTTTTTGTGGCGTACCGTCAGGAGGGTAATTTCATAGTCGAAATCAACAAATCCTTCGACGATTACCCGGCCGTTTCCTGCTCTTCCGCCTTCCTGTGAGTACTTCCATGCCGCAGGAATATCAACACTGCTTTTGATAAGGGACTGACCCTTACCCGAAGAGCTCATAACCGGTTTTATTACGGCGGGGTATCCGATCTCTGAAAGGGCGTTTTCCAGCTCCGGCAGAGAAGAAACAAAGCGATAGGGAGAGGTGGGAAGTCCGAGTTCCTCTGCCGCCAAAACACGAATGCGTTCACGGTCCATGGTAATGCGTGTAGCCCGGGCTGTGGGGATGACTGTCCATCCCTCATTTTCCAGCTCAATAAGGGTATCCGTGGCAATGGCTTCGACTTCCGGTACAATGAGGTCGGGTTTCTCAGCTTCGACTATGCGGCGAAGCTGTGCTCCATCAAGCATGTGAAAAACATGCTGTTTCTGAGCTATCTGCATGGCGGGAGCTGCGGGATAATTATCGCAGGCAACAACTTCCACACCGAAGCGGAGTAATTCCAGGGCAACTTCTTTTCCAAGCTCGCCGGAACCAAGGAGTAATACCTTTGTTCCGTTTTTACTGAAAGGGGTACCGATGGTTGTCATAGTATCCTCCGAAATAAAGGGATGTTTTACACCCCGGGTTTCTTTTGAATGGTTATGGTGGTAAGAAAGGTTTCATGGGGGCGCAGTTTTATCCCCGCATTTTTATTGAGTGCCCGTTCCTCGAAGGCAGGCTCCACACAAATATACGGTGCATCTGCGGTCTTGCGCCAGATGGTCATGCGATTGAAGGTGTGCATATCAGCCGTAAGTTCCAGGGAATAGTCCGGTGTCCCCGGAGAGATGATCGTCCGTTCCAGTTCATGGCCGATGAGGTGTATGTCCGGCGTGTTTCTCACCCGAAGATTTCGTATTTCACCCCGATGTTCAACCACTTCCAGATCAGAGCATGCTTCAAGGGATTTTGTCCTGAAGTTCTCGCGGCTGTCGTTTCCATGTTCTGCCCCGGTGGTTATATATACTTCATCGCTGTTTTCAACACGGAAATAGGGATGAACCCCCGGTGCGATTTCCATGGTTTTCGTATCTGTGTTGGAGAGATAGAAAACCATTTTTACCCCGTGATCAATAATTTCATAATGAGCAATAAAAAGAAAATCAAAGGGGTATTTTTTTCGCGTTTCCTCCGTGGATGTCAGGGTGCAGAGAATCAGGTTCTTTTTTTGGGAAAGAACAAATTCACTGTCGCGAAAAAAACCGTGCTGCCCCATATGATAAGCGGTGTCGCCAAAAAACACGCGGTCCTTTTCCAGGGGGCCGAAAAAGGGGAGGCACAGCGGTATTCCACTGTGCTTTATATCATTTTTTTCATAATGCAGAAGCGGAGTATTATCCGTTTCTATCTGCAGAATTTTGGCCCCGAGGCTGTCCACATGTATGGTGGTGTTTCCCCGCGTAATTGAAAGTGTTTCTTTTCCTGATCCGTGTATTTTCATAGGTTTGTCCTTTATTTTAAAAATGAATTATATATATCCTTCATTTTCTTCCAGTCATATTCGGCCGCCGTGGCAGCACGGCTTTTATAGTTCTGCTTCTGTAATATACAATCTGTAATTTTTTTGTACAGATGGTCCATGTTTTTATAAAAATATTCCGGGTTTCTGTCTTTATCAAAAAGATCGGGATAGGTCAGACGTTCGGGAAGAAGGGGGATGACATGGCAGTAGACTGCTTCCATAATGCTGATGCCGAAAAAATCCTGTCTGCTTGTAACCGGAAGTATGGTTGCCTGGTTGAGAAGAGCGGCATAGTGCTCAAAGCTTTCCGCGTATCCGTAATGTATTATTTTTTCCCCGAGTATGCGTCGTGCCTCCTGAAAACAGCGTGGGTGTTTTCCCCGGGGGGGGGCGCCGGCGATGATAACTCTGAAGGTATATCCTTCACGGTGCAGGCGTATAATCAGTGCGGAAAAATCTTCGGGGTTTTTATCCGGTTCCCAGCGATGATTCCACAAAAGCGTTACCGAAGTACCGTGTTTTTTTGTGATATGGGCATCAAAACGGGAAAGGTCCATGGCAATGGGAAGGATATGGCTTTTTTTGTACAGCTGGTGTGTATCCACAGTATTCATATCGGGAAATCTTCTGAAGAATTTCGGGAGTCCTCCAAAAAATGAATCGCGGTTGTACCGGGAATTAAAAAAAATCTTATCCGCTGCCAGGGCGGATGTATAGTTTTTGAGTATGTAATGCATACTGTTTCCGCGTTGATTCTCCCGGTCCTGTGGAGACCAGGGATAGGACAGCTGATTTTCATGAAAATAGTAGTAGCAGGGCAGGTGTGCGGTTTTTTTTCTTGTCAGGGCGAGAAAGAGAGAAAAATCCAGCATGCTTGTTCCCAGAATACTATCAAAGGAACGGGGTTCCTTCATAAATTTTTCCGCAAGAAATACTGCGCCGGCATTCATACGCCATTTCCAGAATTGTCCTGAAAGAGAAAATATGTGTATCCCGGGGCTGCAGTGTCTGCATAGATCCCGGGCCCAGGTTTTGTGGGAACCGCTGAAAAATGGTTCTATGAGGGCTATATCCATGGACGTTTTATGGGAGATTTTTTACAAGAATTTTGGAGTTTCGCTTCCGGTCATAATTTTCTGCTTTCTCCGGAGGAAGATCCGCCAGGCTTCCCCGGGAAAACCCAAGGCTGAGAAACCAGTCGATGGTTTGGGTTGTCAGAAGAAAAACACGGGATGCTTCTTCCTGCTGCGCCCGTTCTGTAAGATAGGAGATGATGTATTTGCCCGTTCCCAGGGATGCATAGCTTTTATCCACGGCAACGCTGTAGATCTCCGCACTGTGGGTGTCATAATGCCGCAGAGCACCGCAGCCGTGAAGGGTATTATCAATCTCATAAATAAAATACTGGTCAAGATCATTTTGAATGTCTTCATAATTGCGATGGATAAGAACCCCTTCCCTGATAAGAGGAGCCGTTATGCGAAGTATGTCGGGAATATCGCCGTGTACGGCGGGGCGTATGTTTTCATGGCGGTCCGTATGGACCATTGTCCCCACTCCGCGGTTTAGGAAGATTTCCCGAAGAAGTATGCCGTCACTGCATCCGCGGATAATATGTATTCGGTTTACTCCCTGACGGGATGCACGGGCGGCGTAGGTGAGGAGTTCAAGGTTGTAATCGTGTTTTCCGGCTGAGGCGTTTGCCGCAATAAATTTTTCTGCCTGTTCAGTGGAAAGGCTGGATATCCGTCCCGTATCATCGGTTTCAATCTGCTGCGGTACCGCATAATTCTGCAGGGAAATTTCCGGATATTCCGTGAGGAAGAAAAGTTTCTGACTTTCCACAGCGCGGCTAATTTCATAGGCCAGTTCATTTGACGAAATATTGTAGGGATGTCCGGAAAGGCTCCAGCCGATATTGGGAATAATGGGGATTACCTCATCTTCCAGAACTTTTTTCAGGGCGCTGCTGTTAATTTTGTCTATACACCCCGTGGACTGATAATCCACTCCGTTATATACCCCGAGACTGCGTGCACGTACCCAGTTCCCGATGACTGCATTGGCTTTGTTTTCAGCCAGCATGGTCATTAATTTGTTTGATACGTCAAAGGCGGCCATCTTGATAAAGGGGATTGCATCCGGTGTGGAGATTCTACGGCCATCTACGGTTTTGCAGGAAATGTTGAAGTGGCTGAGGATTTCATCGATCCTCTTTTTTGTTCCCGGTACGAGGATGATTTTTATTCCCGCCGTGTGAAGCAGTACAATATCACGAATAAGGATAGGGAAGGTATTGGAATCCTGAATAATAGTACTGTCTATTTTTATGACAAAGGTGGCGCCGCGAAATTCACGAATGTAATCGAATGTCTGGCGAATACTGTCAACCTGCTCTTCCAATAGTTCTTCCCGCATCATGTATCCTTTCCCGTTTCCCGTAAAATATATTTACCTGTGGCCTGATATATAATTTTCTTTGCGGAATACCCATGAACATTCTTGGGCACCTTGTGCTTTCACCGAATAATTTTGAATTTATGCTGGGCAATGTGCTGTACGATGTTGTGCGGGGAACCCCCTGGAAGAATGCATCCGATGATGTGTTGCGGGGTATGAGATGTCACTGCCGCATTGATCGGTTCACCGATACCCACAGATCTGTACAGCAGATGGTTCGCCATATGGATGATTCCCATCGTCACTATAAACGGGTGATTCTGGATATTTACATTGACCATCTCCTTTGGAATGCGGGGGAGAAACTCCGGGGAAATAACCCGCACAGACGGGTGAAGAGCTTCTGGGAGTCCTATTCCATCTACGGAGGGTATCTACCCTTTGGAGCACGTCGATATCTCAATCTTCTGCGCCGCTATAATGTCATGGAGGGCTATGCCTATTCCGAAGGAATCAGCTTTGCTTTGGAACGTCTCAAAGATCGGGTGTCTCCCCGGCGTCGACACCATGTGGACATCCCCCGTGCCATGGAGTGCTTTTCCGCACAATCAGAGGATTTTTACCACCTCTTTCTGGATTTCTATGAAGATCTGAATCGCTATATTATAAATCTTTACGGCGCAGAATCAATTCTTTAACAGGATCAGGTTCTTTTCCGGTGCTGTAGTGTTTTTTTCCGTGAAGAACAAAAAGCGCGTGGAATTCGTTGTATATGTCCGGGTCGCGGGGGATTGCATTCATGATCTTTTTCTGTATTGAATCATAGGTTTCCCGAGGCGAAATTATGTGCAGTGCCTGAAGTATTCGGCGTGTATAGGCATCGACGATAAACTGCGGTTTTCTCCATGCATAGAGCAGTAGTGTATCCGCCGTTTCTTTGCCGATACCGCGTAACTCAAGAAGTTCACTTCGTGTGGGGGCTTTTTCTCTGCTGCGGCGGTATAAAAATCTGCAGAGTGTGATTAGGTATGAATATTTCTGGTTGTAATAGCCTGCGCAGCGAATACACCCTTTTACGGAGTCCTGTGATGCGGACAGTATTGTATAAGGAGAGGTGAAGCCCTTCTCATAAAGTGTATGAACTGCCTTTTCTGCGTTTTTCCAGGCGGTATTCTGCGTCAAAACAGCGCCACAGATAATCTCAAACTGTTCTGCCTCTGTTTTTGGAACGGAATAATCCTGAGGATGATAGGCGCAGCCGGTTTTTTTTTGGCATGAAATCAGGGGCCACCATCCCTGAGGGCCGTATTTGCTCAGTAGTTCAGAATAGAGAGGCTGAATCATTGGTTCAACTGGTCGGAGCTTACTATCCCGATGGATCTGCAGATTTTTTGTATCTGCTCTGATTTATTGAGGGTATAGAAATGAATACCCGCAACACCTTCCTCAAGCAGGTTGTTTACCTGTTCTGCCGCCCAGTGGATACCGATATTCTCAATGTATTCCTCCGAGCGGTATATTGATCGGAGCAGTTTGGCCGGAATACGTGAGCCCAGGGCAAGTTCAGAGATTTTTTTCATATTATTCAGGGAGGTGATGGGCATGATTCCTGCAAGGATAGGTACGCGGATGCCTGCTATCTCGCATCGTTCACGGAAATCGTAGAAATCCCGATTATCATAAAACAGCTGGGTGCAGATATAATCTGCGCCGGCATCAACCTTTTTCTTAAGATATTCAATTTCCTTAAGACGATTTGGGCAGGCCGGATGTCCCTCGGGAAATCCGGCAACACCAATGCCCATATGGGGAAAATGCTTTTTTATAAACGCCACCAGTTCTGAAGCATAGGCAAATCCGTCTTCGGCGGGGGTGAAGTCCGGGGCGTTTGCGGGAGGATCGCCCCGCAGGGCGAGTATGTTTTCTATGCCGCTTTCTGAATAATCCTTCAGAAGATCGTATATCTCATTACGGCTGTGGCCCACGCAGGTTAGATGGGATACCACGGAAAGCTGTGTTTGTCTTTGAATCTCACAGACCAGATCGTGAGTTTTTTTTCGTGTACTTCCGCCGGCCCCGTAGGTAACGCTTATGTGGTCGGGATTCAGGGATTGCAGCTCTGTAATTGTTGAGAAAAGCTTCGTAAATCCCCGGTCTGTCTTCGGGGGGAAAAATTCAAAACTCAGGGTTGTTTTTTTGTTTTTCAGTATTTCTGATATATGCATTTTTCTATGCCTTTTCGGGGTGGTTTTCCAAAATATACTTGTTTACACACAAAAAATAAATCCCCGGTGCATATCTATGGGATTTGTTTGGGGACGGGGATTTTTTTTGCCTCTCCGGCTTAGATAAACATATTTTGCTAATATACTTTATTTGGTGAGGGAGTTTTTCGTGGGGCGAAACAGTGTATTATACTTGTGTTTGAGTCTTATTGTCATGTTTTTGAGTGCCTGTGAGAATATGTCCACCGATGGGCAAGCCATTACTGTTGAACGTGAGGAGGCCCTCTATATCGGCGGCCATATCTGGGCTGAACCGGATAACTTCAATCCCCTCAATTCCTGGCCTGTCACATGGCCGGCCACAGCAAACTCAAGCCTGCTGTATGAACCGCTTTTCGGCTATAATGTTAATTCCGGTCAGATGGAGCCCATTCTGGGGCGGGAGTGGTCTCTTTCGGGCTCCCTGCTCATTGTTGAGCTACAGGATCAGGCATTCTGGAGTGACGGTACTCCCCTGACAAATGACGATGTTTTGTACTCCTTCGGAATTCACGATCGTTTTGACACACATTACAGCTATATCTGGCGCCATATAAATGATATGGATGTTATTGAGGAAACAGGGCAACTGGTTTTTGAGCTGGATACTGAAAATTACAACCCCCTGGTTGTGAAGGATGCTGTTTCAACGGTGCCTATTATTCCCGAACATGTCTTTGGTCCTATTGAAGATGCGGCCTATGAGAGATTCTCTCAGGATTCTGATCTTGACGATGCTGACCTTGATGCGAAGGTTCTTGAGGAGCTTCGGTCTTTTAAAAATATTGATGATCCAATCGGCTCAGGTCCCTACACGGTGGCAGAAGTGAACTCCCGGCGGGTGGTTCTTTCCCGGGTGGAGAAATACTGGGGAAATGATGTTCTGTACGATGGAAGAAAACCTGCACCAAAATACATCGTTCATCCTGTGTACGAATCAAATTCAGAGTATAATCATGCACTGATTCAGGGGGATCTTGATGTTACCTCCACTTTTTTTCCTCAAATTGACGCTGTGAGGGAGGAGGAAATCGGAACCTGGTTTGAGGAAGAGCCCTATTATATTCCCGGTTCCATTCCTTCGCTTCTGATAAATCACGGTGAAGAGTACTGGCATGATTCCGCCGATATTCCTGCGGGAAAAACCAAGAGGGTTTTGCAGGATTCATCCTTTCGCCGGGCCGTTGATATTGCAATCAATCGCCGGAAGATACGTGAAAAGGCCATATATAATTATTCTCCCGAGCTTAGGCCGGGATACATAATTAATCATGATATGCCCACGGGGAATTTGGAGGGAAAGTATTATTCAACGGAAGATGCCCGCGCTATTTCCCCGCATTATTTTATAGAAAGTGATCAGGAGTTTTCTGAGAAAAATATTCCTGCTGCACGGGAAACCCTGATTGAGGCAGGATATTACTGGGTGGATGACTCTGTTTTGATAACGCCCGATGATGTCCCCGTTGCGCCGCTGAAAATAACCTGCCCTTCAGGGTGGAGTGATTGGGAGACGGCCGTGGAGATTGTGGTTGAAGGCATGTCCATGGCGGGTATTCCTGTGGAGTCAAATTTTATAAATGAAGGCTCCTATTGGGAAACCCTTGCCCGGGGGCATTTTGATTTCATTGTAAAAACTCCTCAGGCCAATCAGGCTCCTTCTCTACCCTGGTCACGTTTTGAAAGTGCGTTGTCAGCACGTGATCTTGTGGAACAGGGGCAGTGGGCATCGCGTAATGAAGGGCGGTACGACAACCCCCGTATGGATTCCCTTATAGCCCGAATCCCCCGTATTATGGATGACGCACAGCGTGAAGACGCCTATGGCCGACTTAACAGGATGTTTATGCGCGAAGTGCCTGCTATTCCTCTTATGTATCGGCCCAGTGTTTTTTATCAGTTTAATACTCATATCTGGAAAGGGTTTCCCACCTATGATGACGGAAAAGGGATTTCCCCGCAGAATATGAATGTCGGTGCTTCCGTTCAGGGATTATGGGAGCTGTATCGCGAATAGTCTGGTACACTGTATTGACATCTGTGTGCTCATTAATACGTAAATAATTATGTTTTCTTTTTATTTTATATTGTTTGTTTTAGGGGTTTACATTTTTAACGGGAATATTCAGAATTTGTTTTTTTTATTTAAAATGGTGAAAAATTCTGTATATATTTTAGGTGTCGTAATATTTGGTGCCTTCAGTTAAAGGAGGATGTTTTTGTATAAAAAAGCAGCAGTAATGGTAAAAACGGTACTATTTCTTGTATGGAGTGTTCATACAGGTTTTGCCGTTTCACAGGATGTATTTCATACACCGAATGATGCGGTGATGGATTCCGTGGAAGCAAACCTTGAGGGGCTGGAGGAAAATGTTGCCTCCACCACAGAGGACGGAGGTTCGTGGCCCGTGGAGTTTCGCGGTCAGTTTCAGCTGATAACGAATTTGTATCGGTATGCAGAGATGGCTGAGAATTCGTATCTCATGTATGATAAGCAGAATCTGGAGATTGGAGCCGGGAGCGATATCCTCAATCTTGAGATGACGGTAAATCCCGGTCGAAATGTTGATTTCTGGGCCACCATGGGAGTAAAAGCGTCCTTTCTGGGGCACAACTTCTATGATACGCGCCCTGAATATTATCCGGGACATCATTATGAGGGTGAAGGTGTTGCCGTGGACGAGCGTCTTGCTGCGGGTATAGCCATTCGCACCAAACTAGCATCTTTTATGCTTGAAGGAGGGGCAATAAACTGGATAGACGCATCCCCTCTTTCAATCTGGAAAGGCCAGCCCCGTGTTTTTGCCTGGGAACGCATGCCCTATGAAATAGAGCAGCCCATCAGCCAGTTTTACGAATACAATATTGCCTACGGCTTTCGTGAGGGCCGGGCAGCATGGAATAAAAAAGCATTTCAGGGGCTTCATCTTGAATCAGAAAATCTGCCGGGGGACTTTAATGTTCACCTCTTTTACGGGGCCGGGAATCCCACTGATAAGGGACGGAGAGCCCATTTGCCCACCTCCGGAGATGTTGAGTATCAGGCGGACTACGACGAGATTGCAGGAACCGGATATGGTGACGCCTACACCAAGCACCTCTTTTACCGAATCAATAAGCATTTAACTTACGGGCCCGGATACGATCAGCTCCGCCTGGGTTTTAATAACGGCTATACCCTGATTTCCGACGATGTTACCAATGTGGAAATGTTTACCGATCTTCACGGAACCAAGCGTTTTGAGATGAATCGTCTGTATCAGTTCGGCTATCTTAATTCCCAGTGGGCAGATGGTGATGATACGGTCACCTTCAGGGAAGTCGGTGAGGTGAACAGCGATTTGATTTCTCTTGAGGCCCTCAATTACGGATACGGTCAATGGGTGGAACCCCGGTTTTTTACCTTTGATGCCGGTGGTACCCGAGGAGACAGATTTCGCTGGGAGATTGATCTCGGTATCAGTTATATGGATACCACCCGTGTGTATGTGGATCCCCGGGAGGACTGGGGGGCGGCTGACTGGGTAGACCGGAAGAAGGTTGAACGTCATGCCATGACATTTCACGGCGAAAAGAATCTGCGCAGTGACCCTGCTGCGGCATTGTTTACAAAGTTTGAATACGGTGATGATGCCACACCCTGGAATCTTACTCTTCAAAGTATTTATGCGGGAGAAGACTATAATGCTCCCTTTTCATTTGTGGCAGCCCACGATTATTTCTACCCCCTGGGTTCAAACTTAATCGGCCCTCAGACATTTGTGGACGGTACTCAGGCGTCTCCCTATTCTCAAAACAGTGCCGGCGGGCATCTTACCGTTGAACCGGAGCTTCCCGATTGGTATGGCCACCTTCGGTTTAAATACGGCTTTGTACGCCAGCTTTCGGAAATGCGTGATATACTCTTTTTCCCCTATCGTCTCAATGGTGTAGAGCTGAATGAGTCTCTTTTAAGCTCCTATGCACGATACGGCACCGGAGAGATGACTGCGGCAATCGGCGGGGATGCACAGGAGTATCAGGCCCGCCTGGGTGATGAAAGCTATCGCAGTGCTGATGAGGATAATCCCCAGTCACCTGCCAGCGGTGGTCTTCGTGGTGATTATAAATCCACCTATGAGGGCTTTGTTCCCTATGGCGACCCGGCACAGGCTATTCTCAATCTAATGAGTGCTTCCTCCGATCTGAGGGAATATCGTAATATTGAGTCCCTCTGGGCACCCTTTGAAAGTTCAACCAGCTTAATATCTCCCCTTGAGGACGGACATACGATTTCGTTTAACGGGAATGACTATTCCGTCAGCGGTGACGGGTTCTTTTCTGTTGTCGACGGTGCAGATACTTCCTGGCTCAGTCTACGTCCATCGGAAACCGCCGATGGAATGGTTGATGTTGAAGTGCGGGATGCTCCTGATGAAGATGCGGTCCCGATAGAGTCGTATGCACTGGAAGGTCAGAGTAATACGGGATTTGTTCCGGCAAGTCAGAAAAACAGCTTTAATTTTGCTGCTGACTGGGGTAAGGATTTAAGCGGATATGTGGGGTATAAAAATGATCTGTTTATGTCCCTGTATTACGAGATAAACGGTGTTACCAAAAACGGGTTTTCCCCCTTTGCGGTTGATCCCTCCGATGATGATATGCTGCTTATGTCCCATTATCTCCGAAGTGAGCCTGCCATTGGTTTTATGGATAATACCTTTTATCTGGTTGGACTTTTCGGCTTTGAGCGGTGGATATCACAGAAGGGGTGGATTATCAGTGCTGATGACGATGAAAACCTGGTCATTGAGCGCAGCAATATCGAAAAAACTGACTTGGCGTACGGCCTCGGATTTGACTGGGACGTGATGCGTCGGGTTATCTTTTCCGGTCGGTATAAGCGTTACTCCCATGAAGATGCAAATATCAGTTTTAACGATTATACGGGAAACCATTTTAAATTTGAAATCAAAGCCTTCTTCTAGAAAGAATAAAGGAGATTTATATATATGAAAATGAAAAAGAACACTATTACGGCACTCTTTTGCATTGCATTGCTCTCTGGGGCTGCAATGGGTAACACGGTTACAAACCGGTCTGATAAGGAAAGCAGACTGGACAGTCTGGTGCAGACTGTTGATAATATTATGGCAAAAACCGGTATCGGCTTCGGCGGACAGTTTCGCTCCCGTGGGTTTATCTCAAAAATAGAAAGCGATGATATGATACGGCAGGCTGCCAAGCACCGGGAAGATATTATGAGTACCACCCTTGATCTGTCTCTTACGGCACGTCCCCTGGATGCATTGAGCGGCCGGGCTATGTTTCGACTCCATAATGACTGGCGAAATATGCATACCTCGGCCAAAACCCCCGTTACTGCACGGTGGCTGAGTATTGACGGTCATATCAACAGCATGGTATTGTATAATGTAGGTGATTTTACCTCCCGCATTTCACCCTATACCATTTGGGCTCCCGAGCCGACAATTCTTTTTGAGCCGGAAATTTTTGCCCGGAATCGCCGGGTGGTTATGGATGAGGTGTTTCTCGGAAATAACAACCGTGCCCTGCAGGGTATAAATCTTCGGGTTCCCCTCTCACTTGATCCTGTCCTGGATGTCTTTGATCTCTCTGTTCTCGGAGCGCGTCTGAATTCTCCTGCAACGGACGACCCCTTTGCTCCTTCCGAGGATGATCCCACCTATCTTGATAAGTATCTGTTTACGTCCAACCTTGACATGAGCATTGTGGACGGTGTTTCTCTGGGCGGTACGTATATGTATAACGGTGAAGTATTGGAAACATTCAGTGATACCGGTGATGATGACAGCCGGCGTGAGTTTTCTCAACAGAAAAACCGCGTTACGGCTCTTCGCGGCGGCCTTGATTCCGATCTTTTCGGTGGATTTGACGCAGTTTCCTTCGGTCTCGATGGGGAAGCAGCCTTTTCACAATACGAAAATATTGCACAGCTGTATGAAAACGGAGAGATTCAGGAGGATGAAGATCGGACATCCATTGATGTATCCGGCTCTGCACTTCGCGTGAGTGCCCATGCGGGACTAAACCTCTCTTCAAACAGTTTTCAGCTGGACGGGGCTTTTCTGAATAATGGAAAAGACTTTGTTAATGAACTGGCTCAAAGCCCGGTGTTCTGGCGTGAGAATGTTATTAATACCGAGGCTCTCCCCGGTGATACGGATCTGTATAATCTGAATTATAATACCTTTAACGCTTTGTATCGCAATGTGTATCATTTTGCCCCCTCGGGTGATAATGCGGACCGCCTGGATTTTCAGAAGCGTCCCATGAATAAAATTGCCTGGACCCGGGCACTTTTCGGTACGGAGGATTCCGAAGAACTTCTGGGAAGCCGCGGATACCTTACTATGGAAGAGCATCAGTATAACAATTTCGGCATGGTGGATAACACCCTGATGCCCCTTATGCCCCTTGGAGAGGCAACACCCAACAGAACGGGGATTGCCTTTGATCTGGACGGTGACATTCAGGAAAAGATGATCCGGTTTTCTGCAACAGCGAAGATGCTTTCCCAGATTGACGGTGATGAAATATCCTATGAGGATGACGATGATACTACTGTCACAAAACAACTGAATGAGACTGAATACACGCAGTTTGGCGGAGGTCTCAGCATGGATATCGCCCGCTTCGGTGACTGGTATTCCCGCTCCTTTATTCTTTCCGGCAGCTATCTGTTTTCCGATATTTCAG
Organism: Fibrobacterota bacterium; assembly: GCA_051745755.1. Classification (GTDB taxonomy): domain Bacteria; phylum Fibrobacterota; class Chitinivibrionia; order Chitinivibrionales; family Chitinivibrionaceae; genus Chitinivibrio. The sequence goes on along the minus strand of JBNJEI010000007.1, from coordinate 30,726 downwards.
GGCAGATCGGTCTTATGGATGAGGATGAAGATGGTAATGTTACTCCCAGTGAACCCGAATATACTGAAATCATTAATTTCCTCAACCTTGGAATGTATTTCAAATTCCATGACCGTATGGCTCTTATGGGCGGGTATCAGTTGCTTGGTTCATCCAATGATGGTACTGAGGTTGATCACGATCTGGGGCAATGGTCCACGGGGCTTGAATTTACCGTTCGTGAAGGTGCAAAAATTACCACAACCTACGGTATGATAGATAATTCCTATTCCATTGGCGATACGAATTACTCCGCAGAATCGAAGCAGTTTGATCTGTTAATGACAATGAAGTTCTAAAACAGAGGATTATAATTTATGATGAAAAAAGAAGTAGTTCTGATAGTAAGCATGCTTGCTTTTTGTCTCTTTGCTTCAGAGGATATAACCCTTGATCCCGTTGATGTGGTTGAGACCCGGGTTGGTCCCGTGTCGGTTGAGGCCCTTGATCATATCACCGACAGTATACGAAGACATAAAAAGCAGTTTGTGCGTGAGGTGGATACTACCATAGCCTTTTCCTTCTTTGATAACGGTCTGGCTTCAGGAGGATATACCTGGACGTACCCGGATCCGCCGTCCCGTATGTATATACCGGAAGGTACAGGCCGTGTGGGAGAGGTGTCGCTTGTTTTTGACTTATTTGCCGGAGATTACGCAGGTGGTGCGATCGCACTGTACGGCAATACCTATGATGTGTCGGACATTGTGTATACGGGAGCCCTTGAATTTTGGATTCGCGGGGAAGAAGGCGGAGAGCAATGCCTTGTGGGATTTGCCGACAGCGATGCCGATGGCCAGAAAATTGAAAACAAGCTTCATCTGAGCAATTATGGCGCAATTCGTCCGTTCTGGACAAAAATTTCCATTCCCCTTGCCGATTTTGGTCGTCGCGGGGCATATTGGGATCCTCGGAAAGAGGTAGAGGTCTCTGAAGATTTTGAGTGGTCTGCCATTCAGGAGTTCCTACTGACAATTAATGCCCCGGAAAATGATGAGTTTAAGGTGTATGTGGATCAAATCGTAATTCGTGATGATGTGTACGATTCTTCCGAAACGTTTGATGAACCCTATTGGGAGGAAATGCCCCGGGTTCTTTCTGATCATGGCCCCGTTGATGATGATATATCGGTTCATACAGAGCTTTTTGACGGTTCCTTTGAAGGTGATGCCTTCGGGTTTCGCTATGGCGGGAGAACGGCTTTCAAGACCTATCCCATGGGAGAGGAGAATGCCGAAGATTCCGCTCTGGCAATGTTTTTTGACAACACGGATTATTCCGGTGTTTCTGTTCGCTTTGGAAAAACCTATGACCTTGATTCCCTCCGTGAGAACGGCGGTGGGCTCGGATTCTGGCTGAAAACCGGAGAAGGTGTGGATGAAGTTCATTTCGGTCCCGCCGATGATGAGAAATCCGGTGGACACTCCGTAAGTACCACACTCAACCTCAGTGATTTTGGTGAGTTTGATACCACATGGACATATTTTACTGTTCCCCTGCGGGAGTTCAGGGATGAAGGTACCTGGTGGAATCCTGAAACCGGCTCATCTCAACTCGGGAATGTAGACTGGGAAAAAATATTCGAGATCGGCTTTACCACCAATAAATACGGTAACAGAATACCTCCCGGTGATCCTGCAGAGCTTTTTATATCTGATATGGTTCTTATCGATTCAGTTCCCGGGTATGTTGATCCCGAGGTGTATTGGGATGACTTTGAATCAGATGCTCCGGATAGGCTTCTTTTTGATTTTGAAGACCTTCTCGGAGATTTTGGCGCCTATGCGGGCAGTGCTTCAAGCATATCAGCAGAAGTAGCCTTTCAGACCGATGTCGAAAAACGTGACCGCCTTGGGGGACACTACCTTCAGGTGAGTTATACCCTTGGAGACTGGGCTCTTGCCAGCTACGATTTTATTGCCGTGAATGCTCCGGAATCCCTGTATGAATGGGATGAGCACCGGGCTCTTCGTCTGGATATGTATACAGATCAGGATGAAGAATCCATTGATATCCAGTTGACTGATGCCGGTGGTGAAGCATGGTCGGCTTCGGTTACGCTTGAAAAGGGCTGGAATTCAGTGGTTGTGCCCTTCCGGGAATTCAGAGCTAATCTGTATCAGCAGCCCGGAGCAGAACGGGATGGAAAGATGGATCTGGAGCAGGTAAAACAGTTCAGCATCGTTCCCCGTGTTATGGGTTTGACAAGCACGGTTCTTGTTGATAATGTGTACCTGACAAACTCCCTGGATGAACAGTCCTTTGACTGGGATGAATAAGAAATGAGACCTGACAAAGTGAGGATGCGCCCGCATCCTCACTCTTTTTATTCGGAAAGCAGCTATGACGAAATGTAACGTGCACGGTGCAGTCTTTCTTGGTATGGTGCTCACTGTTACGCTAATCTGGTATATTACGGGGCAGCACACGGTGTACCGTTATGCAGATATACTTTTTTCGGGAACCATGGCAACCCTTCTTTTTGGGCTTATCTTGATTATCGTGAATAGTTCAAGAAAGCATTATTACCGATATGTAACCGATAATTACTGGAAAAAAGCGAGAGCAGAAACCACAGAGGAATTTGAGAAAAAATCCGCTGAAAGACGCAGGCATGCAGGATATGGAAAATATTTTGTATCGGCCGGCCTGACAGGGCTTATTATTTGTGCTGTTCTTTCTGTCGTGTATCCTGTGTAAAACTGTTGGATAATTGATTTACCTGCAGCATGGTGGTACCGGTTATCGGGTATGAAAAAGTAATTTAATCTGAATCATCAGTGTGACAAGAAATTATATTCAAAAGTAAATTTTGCAAAAATTGAAGGACTACGAAAGGAACAGGGTAATATGAAACGAATGTGTCTGGTTTTATCTGTATTCGTTCTTTTTTGGGGAATGGTGTCGTGCAGTATTGACGACGAAAGCCGATACCCCCGAAAAGAAACACTGTATATCGGCGGATTGCAGTGGGGATCGCCGACAACCTTTAATCCGCTTGCATGGTGGTCTGCATTTCCTATTATGTCCGGTGGTAACAATACTGTTACCTATGAACCGGTATTGCAATACAATACCTTGACCTTTGAAATTGAGCCGCTACTGGGTACGCTTTTTGAAAAGAATGTCGATTCCATATCCGTTTTGGTTAATCCGGCTGCAGCCTGGAGCGACGGAACCCCGCTTACTGCGGAGGATATAAAATATACCTATTCCATTGGAGATGAGTATTCCGTTCTGTATTCCGGAATCTGGGAACACATTTCAGAGATACGTATAGACACTGTAAATATGGATACAATTGATGTTTCAGACAGGGAGGATATCGTTCAGCCATCTTCTCTTTCCGAATATAGCGGTTCCTATGAACGGGTAACCTTTGACATGGAGGGCGCACGACAGGTAAATCCCCTGGCGGTGCTTACGGGGCTGCAGTCAGTTAAAATTCTTCCAAAGCATTTTCTGGAAGAGAAACTGGAAGAGCTCGATAATGATTTTGAGGCGCTGCGCAGCCTGGAGCTTGATGATAATCCCATCGTTTCGGGACCGTACCAAATCCACGACTATACCAATGAGCGTATTATTCTGAAACGAAGAGATGATTACTGGGGTAATGATGCCTTGTATGATGGGGAAAAACCACAGCCCAAGTTTATTCTTCACCCGATACTTGAAAACAACAGTCACTTTAATTTTTCTCTTCAGCGCGGTCAGCTTGATGTGAACACCAACTATATGCCGCGTGTCTGGGATCGAAGAGAACACGGTGTTCGGGCATGGTATGAAGATGACCCTTATTATAAGGCCGGTTCAATCCCCACCATGGTATTTAATACCGAGCATGAAGTTTTGTCAGATAAGAATATGCGCCGGGCCATCGCATCGGCTATAAATTATGATGATGTTCGAGATCTTGCAGTTTCCGGTTACAGTGAGGATGTCCGACCGGGGATGATTATTCCCTTTCTTGAAAATGAAGAGGACTATTTTTCTGAAGAGGATGCAGAGGAATACGGAACGACCTATGACCCCGAGCAGGCGAAGAAATATCTCGAAAAAGCCGGGTATACCCCTGTGTGGCGACGTGACGGTCGTTTGAGTCATATGGAGAATGCACAGGGAGAACAGGTTGAGTATCTTCGTATTATGTGCCCCTCTGGCTGGACAGACTGGGAAGCCATGGTTCGGATTATTGTTCGTGATCTTCGGAATGTGGGTATTGACGCCTATCAGGAGTTTGTGGATGACGGCGTCTACTGGGAAAGTCTGCCTCACGGAAGTTTTGATATGATTCTTCATACTCCGGCTCCTGAGCAGACTCCCGAATCACCTCTTTCACGGTTTGATGGGCTTATGTCATCCCGGTACTGGGACGAAATCGGTGAGAGGATGGATGAGAATTATGGTCGTTACAATAATCCTAACAGTGATACATATAATCCTGCCGTGGACAGTCTTTTGAATGCAATTCCCCTCATTACCGATTCTGACAGTTTAGCTGAGGCCTACCGTAATCTGAATAAGATTTTTATGATTGACCAGCCTGCAGTGCCGCTAATCTATCGTCCGCAGCAGTATTATCAGTTTAATGAATCGACATGGGAAAATTTTCCCCATGCGAAAAACCCTGTAGGCCCGCAGCAAATGCCTACGGTTGGAGCTGCCCGTGATGTGTTGTGGGAATTAAGACCCGTTGGAAAAGGAGAATAAATGCTTAAAAACAATCCGACACTGAAGTATGTGATAAACCGTGTTTTATGGTATGCTCTTACGTTCTTTGTGGCCATTACCATTACCTTCTTTTTACCGCGGCTTGGCGGAACCGACCCGGTAACAATATCCCTGAGCGGCATATCCGGCGGCCTTTCCCCGGAGCAGGTTCGTCGCCGTGAGGAGGACCTCAACAAACGCTACAATCTTGCCCGCCTCGATACATCGGGGAATGTTGTTCGCGCCCTTGTTGATGAGAATGGAGATTTTGTACGCGATGATGAAGGCAACCTTTTGCGCACCATGTCAATTATGGGCCGGTCAATTTCAGTACGTCCCCTGGTCGATGAGGCGGGGAATCTTGTTCGGGATGATCGCGGCAATATTGTCCGGGCACAGGTTGATGAACAGGGCGAATATGTGCGAAATGAAGATGGCGAACATATTACCCTCAGCAAAGATACTTCAGATAATACGATTCTGGTTGAAGACAGGTATTTTACCATCGAGAAATACAGCGACGGAGCTCTGATTACCGATTCAGATGGCGACCCCATTGCGTACGAGGCCGAGCGTGACGGCACGCCGATTGTTTCGCCCGAGGGTACTATAACCCGCATGGAGATTGATATGCAGGGAAACCCCGTTACGGATGAAGATGGTGACCCCGTTTTCTTTGAAGATTCTGTTGATGTTCTGAGTGTAAATCCGGCAAAAAAACAGGTTGCTGTTGTAAAAGCACAGAACGTTGACGGCAGACTGGCTCTGGATGATGAAAATTCAGTGGAGCGGCTGAGCGGCGTACGTCATGGCGATCTTCTCCGTAATGCAGAGGGAGATGTTGTTGTGGGGATAACCGACAGGCAGGGAACACGTTTTATTCGAAACGAAAACGGAGAAATAAAAACTGCAAAACGTCATGGTGATGTGGTTCGGTACGGTTTGTTCAACCAATATCTGCGGTATATGCGAATGATTCTTAAGGGTGACCTTGGTATATCCATTGCTCAGGATCGTCCTGTTATGGAGATTATACGTGAGTCCCTTCCATGGACATTGGCACTGCAGTTTCCTGCTATTGTTCTCGGTTGGTTGGTCGGTAATACCCTGGGTGTTCTTGCAGCCTATAAGCGCGGGCTTTTTGATAAGATACTCTTTCCGATTTCACAGGTTTCAACATCCATTCCGTTTTTTGTATTCGGTATGATACTTGTGTATGTTATGGCAATTAAGCTTAATCTGTTTCCCGCCTTCGGGGGATATGCCTGGGATCAGACGCCGGGATTTACCGCCGGTTTTATTCTCAGTGCCCTGTATCACTTTATCCTGCCCTTTTTCTCGATATTTCCGGTTATTGCCGGCGGACAGGCTATCGGTATGCGTTCCATGTCGATTTATGAACTGGGAACGGATTATATAAAGTTTGCCCGAACCCTGGGGGTAAAGGAGCATCGGATAATCAAATACATTTTCCGTAATGCCATGCTTCCCCAGCTGACCGGCCTTGCTGTAGCGCTGGGTCAAATGGTGGGTGGTGCCCTTATAGCGGAACTTATCTTTTCCTATCCCGGTCTGGGGACGGCTCTTCTCGATGCCGTATACCAAAATGACTATTTTGTGATTCAGGCGGGTGCCCTGGTCATGGCAATATTCCTGTTAATCTCTAACTTTACGGTTGATATTATAATTGGTGTTTTTGATCCCCGCGTGAAAGCTGGAAGAGTGGAGGGCAATTAATATGAAACTATTTAGAAATCTACTAAAGGAACCAGCCTTTGTATTCGGTTTTTTTACATTCCTGATCGTGGTAATATTTGCAATTGTGGGGCGACTTTTTGTTGATCCTGCAACATATGATGCATCAGTTGCCGGGACCTATACGCCACCTTCGGATATTGCCTGGCTTGGAACTGACCACATCGGCCGGAGTATGCTACCCCTTCTTATCATGGGGCTTGGTTCATCGCTCTATGTCGGGTTTCTTGCAGGGCTTATTGCCACGTCAATTGGCACACTTCTGGGGGTCTATGCCGGGTTTATGGGCGGTCTTATTGATGATGTTATAAACATGGTAACCAATATTTTTATGGTAATCCCCATATTTGTGGTGATACTTCTTATCAGTGCTGCCCTCGAGGAAGGTCGTTCCCTTACGTTGATTGCTTCCATTATCGGGCTTACTGCATGGACATGGACCTGCCGTTCTGTTCGGGCACAGGTATCAAGTCTTCGTACGGGGGATCATATTTCCCTTGCGCGACTCAACGGTGACAGCACCTTCAAGATACTCTTCGTGCAGGTTTTACCCTACCTGCTTTCCTATATTTTTATGGTGTTTATTATTCAATTGGCAACGGGAATACTTATGGAAGCAACCATCAGTATGATTGGTCTGGGGCCGGTTGACGGAACTTCACTTGGTATAATACTTAACCAGGCAAATGCAAATAATGCCCTTATTGACGGTGCATGGTGGGCCTTCTTTCCCGCTGCCTTTCTGACGACCATACTGGTATTTGCCCTGTATATTCTTAATACATCGATGGAAGGTGTATTTAACCCGCGTCTTCGTAAGGAATAGGAGTTTTACATATGGCAGTTTTTGAAGTTAAGGACCTTTCTCTTCACTATCTTACCCGTTTTGGAAAGAAAATCCAAGCTGTTGATACGGTTAATTTTTCCATGGAAGAGGGTGAAGTACTCGGTATTGCCGGTGAATCCGGCTGTGGTAAAACAACTCTGGTAAGTGGATGTATGGGGCTTTTTATCCCTCCCCTCCATCCCACAGGAGGTGATGTACGTATAAAAGGGGAATCTCTTATGGACAGAACACCTGAGGATATACGGAAGAATGTATTATCCACAAAGGTCTCCATGATTCCCCAGAGTGCCCTTAATGCACTTAACCCCACCCGTAAGGTCAAGGATGCCGCTGCAGATCTGATTTTGAGCCATGAAGATACGGATAAATCCCGCAAAGAGCTGTATCCCCGAATCCGTGAGCGTTTTTCCATTCTTGGCATGGATACTGATCGTGTACTCAACTCGTTTCCCATACAGCTTACAGCCGGGGAGAAGCAGCGGTCAGTTATTGGTATTGCCACCCTCCTTAATCCCGGGATGGTGATTGCTGATGAACCCACTTCTGCTCTTGATGTGAGTACACAGAAAAAAATAATCAGTATGATATTTGATCTTCTTGATCAGAAAATATTTTCCACCATGATGTTTATAACCCATGAGCTGAATCTTCTTCGCCATGTGGCAGACCGTATTGCCATTATGTATGCGGGGCAGATTGTTGAACTGGGTACTACAGAGCAGATTGTATTTGACGGGAGACACCCCTATACGCAGGCTCTTATGGGTTCAATACTCAGTGCCACCAAAGAGGTCAGGGATCATAAACCTCAATCCCTTGAAGGTGCCCCGCCCAATCTGGCAAATAAAATGGTCGGATGCCGTTTTGCTCCCCGGTGTAGTGTTGCACGTGAAGATTGTAAATATACGGAGCAGGAAATACGAATTGTCGGGGACAGAGAAGTGAGGTGTAAATATGCCGAATAATGTATATGAGCTGAAGAATGTAACCAAGATCTTTGGGCAGGGTAAAGAAGAAGTTACGGCCGTTAGAAATCTTGATTTTTCCATTCGCGATCAGGAGATCATAACCGTTGTTGGCGGGTCTGCCTGCGGGAAGTCTGTTTTGGGTAAACTCCTTTTGGGGCTGTTGCGTCAAACTAAGGGCGATTTGCTCTTTCGGGGTCATACTATTGACGATCAGATCCAGCACTGGCAGGAAGTGCAGATGGTTTTTCAGGACCCCTTCAGTTGCTTTAACCGCTTTTTCCCTATTCGCGGTCAGCTGGAAAGTGCCTTCGGTATTTTCAAAGACAGGAAGCCCTCGCGGAGGGAAATTAAGAAGCGCGTTGATGAAGGTCTCCGGGCGGTAAACATGGTCCCCCGTGAAATAGAGGATAAATACCCCTTTGAGCTTTCGGGCGGTCAGATGCAGCGTATGCTTCTTGCGCGGATCTTTGCCCTGCGTCCAAAAGTACTGGTAGCTGATGAGCCGACAAGTATGGTGGATGCCTGTGTGCGTGCCGGAATACTCGATTACCTTCTGAAGCTCAAGGAAGAACTGTCCATGAGTATTGTCTTTATAACTCATGATATCGGTCTTGCTTACTATGTAAGCGACCGTATCTTTATTATGCATGACGGTGAGATTGTTGAAAGCGGTTCACCGGATGATGTTGTTTTTTCACCCAAAAACAAGCATACCGTAAAGCTTCTCGATGATATTCCTGAAATACATCGGGACTGGCTTCATAGAAAATAAAAGAAGAGGACTTCGGTCCTCTTCTTTTGCAGATTATTAAGTTATTCCATTCATTGCATTATCATATTATGGCACGTTGTCTCCGCCGTACATATACTGAAAAGACTATTTCCACTGGAAATGATCCAATCCTTCAAGGACTCCTTCTGTAGCGTTTTTTTCAGCAATGTAGTTGTTTTTGCTCTGCCGGGCTTCCGTTTTAAGCCCGTCGGGAGTATTGCCCACGATAATGCAGGGAATATCACTGAGGAAGACGGCCCGATCATTCCCTGAGTCCCCAGCGTAGAGAAGATCAGAACTGCTTTTATGTAAATATGTACGCAGCCATTCAATGGCAAAACTCTTGGATACACCGGCAGGTATGATATCGATAAGGCCAAATTTCCTGCTGTGGTCAAGACTGCTGATATGCTCCCAGGGAAGGGGTTTTAACAGAGTATCCAATCCTTTTTCTGTGTCTTCCAGATTTTTCAGGGATACGGTGTAGCTTATTTTAAATATACTTTGGTTTTCCTCACTCTGTAACTGCAGGGGAAGAGTACCAACTGCGCGGGTGACCTCATCATATCCCGTGGAGCCGATTATGGATTTCAGGGTTTCACTGTAGTTATTCAGAAGAGTAAATCGCCCCTGTGTTTCGGTATAGATACGAGTTCCAACGTCAGCAATGCAAATATCGGGCATGGGAAGTCGGTACTCATTGATGGCCCGGGAAATCAGTTCAATATTTCTCCCGGACGCAAAAACAAGCATACGTTCAGGATTATGGTTTTTTCTTTTCCTGATTTCCTCAAGAGCCAATGTCTGGTTTTCCCGGGCAGGGTCAGGAATAAGGGTGCCGTCAAGATCGGAAATAAAAATATGTGCCAAAGTATACCGTCCCTGAATCTGGTTTCAAATGGTATCTGTATTTCACAATGCAGGCAGCATAAAGTCTGCATCAGTATATCAATGATAAAATATATTTGTTCAGCACTCTGTAAAAGATTTAAAGCAACTCAGCATGTACCTGACCAATTTAGATAAAGGGCAGGACTTGCTATTTTTTTCAGCATATTATATCATATAAGAGTAAATAACCAAGGGAATGATATGCCAAAAAATGTATTTGTTTTCGGTGAAGTGTTATACGATTCCTTTGTGGGGGGTGGTAAAATATTGGGAGGGGCTCCCTTCAATGTAGCCTGGAATCTTCGTGGATTTGGACAGAACCCCTTTTTGATCAGTCGGGTTGGACAGGATTCAGACGGTGATGCCATTATTGACGCAATGAACACCTGGGGGCTTTCCACACAATTTCTTCAGATTGACAAAAACCATACAACCGGAGAGGTCACCATAGATATGACCGGGGATGAACCGGACTATGACATCCATTTCCCCCGTGCCTATGATTTTATTGACTGTCCTGAGTTGCCACGTGCCGCATCATGCGGGGATATACTGTATTATGGATCCCTTGCAGTGCGCCATGAGAAATCACGTGCGGCGCTTTTATCCCTGCTTGAACAGGACCGGTTTCTTCATTTCTGCGATATTAATGTCCGCCCTCCGTGGTTTTCTCAGGATATTGCCCATGTACTGCTGTTGCATACGGATATATTAAAGGTAAACGAAGAGGAATTGCGTATCCTCAGTACAGAGAGCGGCCCTATTGAAAAAGTTGCACGGCAGCTTATGTCCAGGTTCAGTATATCCACCATTATCTATACCGCGGGAGCCTCGGGGGCCCGCATTATTACAAAGGAAAATCAGTGGCAAGCCTCCCCGGGGAAAGTGGAGGGTTTTCAGGATCCCGTCGGTGCCGGAGATTCACTGGCGGCGGTTATACTCAATTCTCTGCAGAAAAATGACGTGCCGGACAGGAACGTGCTGCAACGGGGGGTAAATTTTGCAGCACAGGTGTGCGCACTGGAAGGTGCAACCACCAAGAACCGGGAATTTTATGCAAATCAATGAATAAGGAGTTGATGATGACGAAGAGAAAAGTTTATATAGCAATGATAAATGTGCATGGGTTATTCCGGGGATATGATCAGGAATTGGGTATTAATCCCGATACCGGGGGACAGACAAAATATGTACTTGATCTGGTGAAAAGCCTTTCAAAACATGATGATGTTGAGAAGGTGCATGTTTTTACCCGGCAGATTATCGATAAAAAATATGATGAGTCCTATGCTCAGCTTGAAGAGAAAATTAACGATAAGGCACAGATAATTCGTATACCCTTCGGCCCGAAACGGTATCTGCGTAAGGAAAAACTGTGGCGACATATTGACAGTTTTGTTGATCAGACTCTGCACTTTATTCGAAAGTCCGGTGAAATTCCCGATGTTTTTCACGGTCATTATGCGGATGCGGGGTATGCGGCAAGTCAACTTGGGCTTTTGCTGGGTGTACCGTCAATATTTACGGGGCATTCCCTGGGAAGAAGCAAAAAGCGACGCCTGCTGGACAGTGGAAAAAAGGAAGAGAGGATTCAGGAAATATATCATTTTGACGAACGGATTGATGCCGAAGAGTTTTCTCTTGATGCAGCCTCTTGTGTAATAACCAGTACGGTCCAGGAGATTGAAGAGCAATATGCAGAATATGCCTGCTATCATCCGGAAACCATGGAGGTCATTCCTCCGGGGGTTGATCTGGCAAGTTTTAAGCCCTATTACGAAGGAGACACAGACACACCGCTGACCCAACGTATTGAGGACTTTCTGATTGAGCCTGATAAACCGGCAATATTCTCACTGGCCCGTCCGGATGAGCGGAAAAACTTTGCCACCCTCGTTCGGGCATACGGAGAAAGCCGGGAATTGAGGAAGAAGGCAAATCTGGTACTTATTATGGGAAACAGGGAAAATATTAAGGAGTTTGGGTCAGAGCAGCGACAGGTTTTATTTCATATACTGTATCTTATCGATTATTACGACCTCTACGGAAAAGTGGCGTATCCCAAACACCATGAGGGGGATGAAGTCCCCTGGGCCTATCGGTGGGCGGCACAGAAAAAAGGTGTTTTTGTTAATCCTGCGTATACGGAGCCCTTTGGACTCACTCTGCTGGAAGCAGCCGGTAGCGGTCTTCCCATTGTGGCAACAAATGACGGCGGGCCTCAGGATATTATCATGAACTGTAATAACGGTGTGTTGATTGACCCCTTTAATGTGGAAGATATTCAGAAAAAAATCCTGCGGATTATTACGGCACCCAAACAATGGGAGGAATATTCCAACCAGGGAATAACCAATGCCCGTATACATTATTCCTGGGATAATCACGCCGAAAAATACATGAAGGATCTGGGGGAAATAATTCAGGGAAACCGTCCCCATATATTCAATATAACAAAAAGTGAATCACGGCTCTCGAATATTGATCGGATTATCATTACGGATATCGACAATACCCTGACCGGTGATACGGAAGCATTGGCTCGCTTTTCTGAAATGATACAGAATGTTCCTTCCAATGTGGGTTTTGGGATTGCCACGGGACGCAATAAAGAGGCCGCACTGAAGATCCTTAATGAGAGCAATGTGGTGGAGCCGGATCTCATGGTTACGTCCGTGGGGACTGAGATTTATTACGGTAAAAAACATATTATGGATAAGTCCTGGCAAAAGCGTATCGATTACCGCTGGGACAGAGCAGGTATTCGTGCGCTCTTTGATGATATGGAGGGGTTTTATTATCAGGAAGAGTCGCAGCAGTCTCAGTTTAAGGTCAGTTATAAGCTGGATATGGAATCCGCCCTGTCGATCCGTGAGATTAAACAGCATTTGTGGGAGAATAATCTCCATGCGAAGGTCATATTCTCCCTGGGTATGTATCTGGACTTTATTCCCACCCGTGCCGGGGACGGTCTTGCGATTCGCCAGCTTTCCTTTCGCTGGTGGATTCCCTGGGAGAACATACTCATTGCCGGTGACAGTGGTAATGACGAGGCTATGCTGAAAGGGGAGACTCTCGGGGTCATTGTTGCAAATCACAGTATGGAGCTTGAAAAACTTCGTGATTATCCCCGTATTTATTTTTCAGAAAAGAGTCATGCTGATGGGATAATAGACGGAATTGAATACTATAAATTTCTTGACACCATAGAGATACCGAATGAACGAACTGAATAAGAACAGTGATATAGAAACCTTTAATGAACATGCAGAGCTTTCTCTTTCACGGATTGAGCCGATACTTGAAGAGCGATTCAGAAACGAGGATGAGGAATTACGGGAAACCTTTTTCGATCGACTCAGTTTTAATTGGCCCCGCCTGTTTATGCTTCTTTTTAAATTATACGGTGAGCGCTATGATTTCTTTTATCACCTTGAAAAACTTGCCGTTGATTTAGCCAACACCTATCTGGACCGTCCTGAATATCTGCGTGAACGGGATAAGCAGCGCGAATATGATCCGCAGTGGTATATGTCGAATAAAATAGTGGGCGGTGCCATGTATGTGGGCCTTTTTACGGAAAATATTGCCAGTCTCCGTAAAAATCTGTCCTATTTTAAAAAACTGGGGATCACCTACATCCATCTTATGCCCTTGTTTCAGGTGCGCGAAGGTGAAAGTGACGGCGGGTATGCCATAAACGACTACCGTTCTGTCAATCCTGAGCTGGGAACCATTGAAGACCTTAAAGATCTGGCCCGTGATCTGGCACAGGAGGGTATTCTCCTCGTCCTGGATTTTGTGTTTAATCATACTTCTGATGAACATACCTGGGCGAAAAAAGCCCAGTCAGGCAGCGCTGAATTTCAGGATTATTATTATATTTTCCCTGACCGGACAATGCCGAATAAATATGAAGAGCATCTGCGGGAAATTTTTCCCACGGCAAAACGGGGAAATTTTACCTGGCATAACGGTATGAAAAAATGGGTCTGGACAACCTTTAATTCATATCAATGGGATTTGAAATATGCAAATCCATCAGTGTTTCGGGCTATGCTGGGAGAAATGATGTTTCTGGCGAATATAGGAGTTGATGTGCTTCGTCTTGACGCCGTTGCCTTTATCTGGAAACAGCTGGGGACCAATTGCGAAAATCTTCCCGAAGCACACCTTCTGATTCAGGCGTATAATGCATCTGTGCGTATTGCCGCGCCGGGACTCGTGTTTAAATCCGAAGCCATCGTCCATCCCCGGGATGTACTCAGCTATGTATCAACCGAAGAGTGTCATCTGTCCTATAACCCACTGCTGATGGCGATGCTGTGGGAAGCCCTGGCAACGCGAAAAGTACATTTGCTTTATGAATCGGTGAGCAAGAAGTTTTCCATACCGCGTAATACAATGTGGTGCAATTATCTACGCTGCCATGACGATATCGGGTGGACCTTTGATGATGATGATGCCCGGGAGCTTGGGATAGATCCGCAGGGGCACCGTCATTTTCTTAATGAATTTTATACGGGGCAGTTTGAGGGGTCCTTTGCCCGTGGGGTTCCCTTTCAGTACAATCCCGACACGGGTGATATGCGCGTATCCGGGACTCTTGCCTCCCTTGCAGGCCTGGAGCAGGCCGTGGATTTTGATGATGATCTCCTCAAGGAGATGGCCATACGCCGGATAATACTGCTAAACAGCCTGATTATGAGTATTGGCGGGATTCCTCTGCTGTATCTGGGAGAAGAGTGGGGAGTTTTAAACGACTACAATTATATTAATGATCCAAATAAATCTCAGGACAGCCGTTGGATACACCGGACTAATATGAAGTGGGACCTTATAGAAGGGCTGGATATGGAGGACTCCCTGCAGGGCAGAATTTATACAAAAATAAAAAATCTCATTGCCCTGCGGAAAGAGCACAGTGCATTCTTCGGCGCCGTGATCGATGTCTTTAATACGGGAAATGAACATGTTTTCGGTTTTATCCGGAATAATATGGGGGCCCAGATTGTCGTCCTGGCAAATTTTTCTGAGGAAGATCAGAATATTGACGGTAATATCATTCGTTCTCATGCAATCGGCAGGTTCTTTTATGATATTTATGCTGAGGTTGAAATCTCCACTTCCCGTGGCATTGACCTGGGGCCGTATCAGTTTCGCTGGCTGAAACGCACTTAGAATCTGAGTCGTGCATGGAATGACATGGTGTGTTGCCACTCGTCTTGTGAATAGTCGCTGAGCAGATGTGCCCGGATATAGGTATTGTCGCCGATTTGAATTGAAGATCTCAGTCGGATCCGGTGATTTGTACCGGGGTTAAAATTGCGTCCGAAGGGACGGGGGACCTCCTTCAGGTCTGTAATGGAGGCCCGGGTATATTCAAGGGTGGTTGTACTGTTTTGGGAGTGATCAAGGCTGACCTCGGGTGAAAGGGCATAGTAATTTCCTCTGCGGGAATCAATATTCAGAATACCTCCGCTTTCCCGGAGGCCGATATGCACTTTTTCTGTGAGGGAATATACCTGCTTTGGTTCGATATAGTATTCCCCAAGATCTTCCGCTTTGTTTCCCCGGATCCGTTCCTCACGGGTGAATGAAGAAACCAGGATAAGGCTCAGCACAGAGGCGAATTCCTTCTCCGTTGATAATTCCCCCATGATATTCTGCAGGGTGTCCCGATCTTTTATCCGCCGTGATATCCTGGTGTGAAGATCCGTGCGAATCCGGGCGGGATGAATATACCAATAGGCGTGACTCCTGCCTTCCATACGGCTGTACAGAAGAGAATCCTTTCCGCTTATTGTACTGTAGGCGGGGATGCGTACGGTGCTGATTCCCCGATCATCGGTTCGAATATCCTCTGTAGTGTTGATAGTGATATTTGTGCCCCGGTTTTGGCTGGAATGGGCAGAATTATAGGAAATATTCCACAAAAGGTCATTTGATACAGCGGGAAGCCCCTCATCACCCCACAGGGTTATTTCCCGTGCAAGATAATTCCCCTGCTCCGAGGCATAAAACTCTCCTGTCACGGTGTCGCGGATATGGGTTCCCGTGCCGCGGGGAACTGCGATATATTCCCAGTTTTTCTGCATGGCGCTTTCCGATGAGGTTGAATAGCGAAGATCTGAGCGAAGTCGGTGATCAAAAAAACTTTGCCTGTCGTGAAAGGTAAGCAGGAGCGAACGTTCCTCTTTTTTGAGTTCCCTGCGCCGGGTAAAGGAGCCGATGTACTCCACACTATGACGCGGGGATATTTCATGGGTGAGATTCTGCCGAAGATTGGTGAGAGACACCGTTGTGGCAGCATTTTTCTGTGTTGTGGCTCCCCTTCGTTCATTGTAGTGATACAGGGTGTTCTTAAAAGTGACGGGGGCCATAAGCTGGAATTGCAGGGTTCCTTCGATGTACCCGTCATTACTACTTTCCGGGCGCTGTGTCCATTTTTCTTCACCCTTCAGCGTTATATGTACTGCCGGGGTAAAAAATGTATGGCGGGTGGACTGCAGCCGGGAATCATCCTCATTTCCCCGGGTAAGCTGAATATCGTAATCCCCGCTGAACCGGTCTTTGGGGGTGTATCCTGCATTGAAACTGAATCGATTTGAGACATGCTCTCTGTTCTGATATAACTGCCCCGCTGATATTTCTGAGTACACAGTACTGTCATAAGAAATGCGGGCATTTTCCTTCCAGAAATAATAACTCAGTGTATCCGATATATCTCTGTTCCAGGTTCTCTGCAATGCGTATGAGGAGTAAAAATGGGTGTTGTCAACAGCCGAATCCAGGGCTGCTGCCTCTGTCTTTAGACTACCTGTCAACATGTTATCAACAGATGTTGATAACATAAGAGTACCCTGGGCAGATCCATGATGTGTGTAGTGGCGTTGGTCGTTAAACCTGTTTCTGTTTTTACTGCTTTGACGTATCTGGCCCGTCAAATCAATATATTCATGGGGCGAAAAAAACAAATGCGCTCCACCTTCCAGTTTCTGCACCGGAAGAATCGCCTCAGTTTCGGCAGTATATGTTCCGTGTTCCTCTCCCACATGTAAATAGATCTCACCCACCAACGGTGACCGTGAATATTCCTGTTGTATCTGCGCCAGATAGTCTTCGGAATACTCATAAAACAGCGCATGATTATCTTCACTGTATGGAAGATATTCTCCCGTTGAATCGGGGGTGAATTTTACAATATACAGATTTCTGTCAGTCGTTTCCGCTTCTGAGGGAGGCTTCCAGTCATATATGCGCTTCAGGGTATCCAGATCATAGAGGCGGTATCGGGAGAGCATTTTGGTGACGTCCTCGGGAGCAACTTTGTTTCCGGAAAGAACCCGGGGGGCTGTTCCCCGGCTTTGCCGCAGGAGTTGGATCTCTTCATCACTGTAGGGTATTGACGTACTTTGGGTGTTGTCTGAAATCAGATCCCAAAAACCCTGAACCGAGAAAAGGGAATCTTCCTGAATGTACTGAGAAGTAACCCCCGTGGATATTTTATCGTAAACGCTGTTTCGATAGGCATATCTGACACGGATGAGGTGTGTTTCCAGAATTGTGATACGGTTTGTGAAATGAATTGACCCGCTGGCATGGTCCACATAGAAATCTCCCGTATTTTTTCCCTCCGTAAGTGTATCCCCGTTGAGAAAAACCTCCACGCTGCCGGGAACAATATAGAGTGGACCGCTGTTTTCTCCCTTCAGTTGATATGCGCCACTCTGAATTCCGGTTTTTCCCCGGAAATAGCGGGTATTTCTTTGTACTGTGGTCAACCCCGCATAGGCTGAGTTTTTTCCGTTGTCATGAAAATGGGTTCCGGCAATGCCCGTGGGAAAGAGCGGGTCCTGCATAAA
Organism: Fibrobacterota bacterium; assembly: GCA_051745755.1. GTDB lineage: Bacteria > Fibrobacterota > Chitinivibrionia > Chitinivibrionales > Chitinivibrionaceae > Chitinivibrio. Next base: position 12,879 of record JBNJEI010000007.1, on the reverse strand, counting down.
GATATCCGGTCGGAATATCTCAAGATCCCCCGCTGTAATTTCCCAGGATGGATTTTTAGCCTGGATATATACCCGGTCAAGTTCACCTATTTCGCGGGTGTCTCCCTCAAGGGAAGACGATCTGTCGGAGATATGGCCTGAAAGACGGGTTTCTGCACCGATATTTCCCTGCAGCGCAAGTTCGAGTCCCTGATCAATACTGCTTTGGCCGCCGCTGAGGGAGAGTGATATATCCGTATTACCCGATATATCTATCCCTTCAGTATCAAGGGCCAGAGTATCCTGTGCAGGAATGAAGTCTGAGGAGACAGAGGCGGATTGTGCTTCTTCTTGGGGACGGTCGATGTATCGGTGGTATCTGGTTTGTATAGTATCAAAACGTGTATTGAAATCCACTATAACCACGGTATTGGCTTTCAGAGGTGTCTCAAAGACAATTGAATTGTCCGATTCCACAAAAATCCAGGAAGGGAGATTGTCTTTTCCCGGGGAGTGTATGTGTATGGATGCGGGGATGATGTAATAAGGAGGAAGGTGAAAGGGCCCGCGGCTTCTTTCTTCCACCTCAATGGTATGGATAAAGGGAGTGTTTTGTTCATCTTCCCTGTCTTCGCCAAAGACACCGAATATGATCAGAAAAACAAATACCGTACCATATACTCCGCGTGCCAAAGGAATGCAGTCTGTACAGGAGCGGAGTATATGGTGGTTATTGAAGAGACATAAGCTCATCTTGCTGGCTGTCAAAAATGGAATCGATTCTGATGCTTATTCCGGGTGGAGTGTATAATAGTTCTCCCCAGGTTATTTTTCGGATGATGGTTCCTTCAACAGGTGTTTTATGTTTCAGTTCGTTTATCACGATAAAAATCTTCTGATTTTCCTTCCATCTCTGAGCAGAGGTTATGATAAAAAAACCCGTATCAGAGATATTCTGGGTGCAGGTTTTTTCCTGAATTCCTGTAAAATCAATGGTATCGGATATGGTAACATTGAGAAACACTTCTTTTCGGGTGGAATTGCGCATGATCCGCGGATCAAAATAACGTGCTTTTTTCTCAATGAAATCATCAATGGTATCAATTCCAACGTCTTTATGCATCAGGGTAATAGCAGAGTCACTGTTTTTCTTTATGCGTGCAAAGGGGTATATTTTCTCCATTTCCCGGACGATTTTTTTTTCCTCCTCGGTAAAACTGCTGAAAGTGGTAACATCAATAAGAACACCGTTTATGGGTATTATCTGAGGTATGTTTTCAATCTGATGACTTGAAGAAAGGGTATAATATTTTACACACAGGGATTTCAGATGTGTTTCATACAGCACAGCTTCGTTTTCTGTGCAGATAACCAGAATATTGATATCTTGTATATCAAAATGCTTCATAAAATAACACATCTCCTTTATAATACAAAATAATATATGTGATTTTACAAATACGGGCTTTTTTGATTTACCCCAAAAGAGCTGGATCAGGGGCATAAAAAAAGAAGGGCGGTGTACGCCCTTCTTTTTTGGGGATCCCGAATGGGGAAATTCAGAATCCGGTTTTCAAGGGAGAATCATGAAAGATCTTCATATACGGCATGAGTTGAGTTATCCGGTGTGTTAAACCAGAAAAAAAGACGGCCTTCCTCCTGTGTAAAGCAGTCCATCAGGCTTGCAAAGGTTCCGCAGGGGAGTATTTTAGCATGTTTTTTTAATGCCTGCTCAATAAGATGCAACTTTTCTTTACTCATCACGTGCCTCCTGAAACGTGTCTACAATTATTTTCGGAATATGTGCAACAAATATTGAGGATTTTTTTGCAGTGAAGAAAAAAATTGTTTTTGGCCCTCTTGAAAAAAAACATATTGCGGCGGTTTTGGATCTGGAAAAAAGAACCATACAATATTTTTGGGATCATTTACAATATCTGGGACACATGCGTCACGGTGGTGTGGTGTTTACCGCTGTGTGTGCTGATAATCTCTATGGATATATTACCGCTTTGAAATGCGCTGATCAATGGGAGATTTATAAAATTGCCGTTGTGCAGGAACAGAGAAATCGCGGTGTCGGGCGAAAATTACTTGATAATTTTTTGCATTATTATAAAATTGTGAAGAACGGGGAACCGGTCTATCTGGAAACAGCGGTCTCAAATACTGCCCGTTTCTTTTATGAGAAACAGGGGTTTGAATATGCGGGAAGAAGAAAAAAGTATTATCCGGACGGCGAAGATTGTATTTTATATGTACGGCAACACTAAGGAGAGAGGGGTAGACTGTGTCTACACTGGAGTTTCGTGAAAAGGTCTGTTCTGTGTGCGGTGCCCGTAATAATTATGCGGAACTGGCCAATGTATCCATAGAGGTACCGATCGGAATTGACGGTCATCCGGGGGAAACGGATGCTCTTTCAGTGTCGCTGAACTTCTGTCCATCCTGCGGCTATGCAGCAGAGGATATTACCCGGGCTGTTCCGGGGACTGAATCAATTGTGAATTCTCCTCCATATAAAAATCTCATCCAAAAAAAACCCTACACAGAATCGGTGCTGAAATTTGTAGCGGCATCCTTTATTGCCTATAAACAGGACGATATAGCAGAGGCGATTACCATGCTTACCAAGGCTGTCTGGATGGGGGAGAATCATTCTATCGGTGCAGAACAGCTGTCTCAGCTTAGAAGAAAAACCATTGATCTTATGCTGTTGTGCCGCTCCCGGGGAGACAGCTTTGAGCTCACCGTGTGGCAGGAAGCCCAGAGTATAGTCGAATTCCTGCGCCGGGAAGGGCAGTTTGATGATGCGCTGGATATTTGCAGGGCGGCACTTAAAAAGGGAAAAATGGCTGAGGATCTGCGTATTATGCTTAAGTTTGAGGAGTATTTCTGCCGTAAGAAGGACAGGGAATTTAAAGTCCTTGATGATTTTTACCGGTTTAAGAAATGGTATAAGGAACAGCAGAAGAAAAAACGTCAGCAGTAGACCAGTGCCGTTAATCGTTTTTAGGTGTATCTCATCGATTTTCACTTTCCGGCAGACGTTCCATCTTTCATTTTTAGAATAAATTATCATAAAACGTGATATCCTGAAAAGAAGGTGTGTATGGCACGTCGAGTAGTAGTGACAGGTATTGGGGTTGTGACCCCCATTGGGACCGGTACAGATACGTTTTGGAATGCCGCTGTGAAGGGCACAAACGGAGTCCGTCCAATTACCGGATTTGATACCGCGGAATTTCGTACAAAAACAGGCGGGGAAGTTCGGGACTTTATTCCCGGGGATTTCCTTACAGAAAAAGAGATTCGCACCATGGGCCGGGCGAGCCAGTTTGCCATTGCAGCATCACAGATGGCCCTAAAGGATGCCGATCTGGATATTGACGCCCTTGATCCTTTTAAAATAGGGGTATCCATGGGAACCACCATGGGTGAACCGCAGATTATTGAAAAGTTTGTGGAAACAAAGTGTGCCCGGGAAGAATATCGCGATATTCCGCGCGGGCTTGCACCGCAATATCCGGCAAACACAATTCAAGCACATATGAGCCGGTATTTTGGTCTGAACGGGCCTTCCACAATGATCCCCACAGCCTGCGCTGCAGGAAATCATGCCATTGGATATGCCCTTGACCGGATTCGTTCGGGGCAACTTGATTATGCCTTTGCCGGAGGGAGTGATCCCTTTGCAAAGGTTGCCTTTACCGGGTTTAACCGTCTTTTGGCAACCACTCCGGATGTGTGCCGCCCCTTTGACCAAAATCGTAACGGTATGGCTGTTGCCGAAGGCGCCGGGATACTTCTGATGGAATCCCTGGAATCAGCCCGTGCACGGGGGGCTTCTATATATGGAGAGGTCCTGGGATACGGTCTGGGGTGTGATGCCTACGATATGACCATTCCCCATCCGGAAGGTGCGGGCGGGATTATGGCACTTGAGCGCTCCATAAAAAACAGCGGAGTGGCCAAAGATGCAGTTGATCTGATTTGTGCTCACGGTACGGCGACCCCGGCAAATGATAAAGCGGAAACCTTGGTTTCAAAAAAAGTCTTTGATGAGCGGGCCGGGGAAATCCCCATGATATCCCTGAAATCAATGCTTGGTCATACCATGGGAGCAGCATCGGCCATTGAAGCAGCCGCCTGTTTTCTAATGCTCCAAAAGGGGGTGATACTCCCCACCATTAATTACGAGACAGCCGATCCCGAATGTGATCTTGATTATGTGCCCAATAGTGCACGGTCTGCGGATCTGAATGTGGTGATCTCCAATGCCTATGCCTTTGGAGGAAATACGTCAGCCATTGTTCTCAAAAAATATAAAGGTGAATAGCTATGTCTAAAAATGTTGTAATAACCGGTGTCAGTGCTGTATCTGCCCTGGGCCTTGGTCAGTCTGCCATACGGGACGGGCTTTCAGCAGAGAACAGCCCCCGAATGGTCAATGCCTTTGAAGAACATTCCTTTGGAAGGGATATTGCTGCTTATACTGTTGATTTTGATAAAAATAAGGCGAAGGAAATTTTGGGAAAAAAGGGACTTCGCACTAAAGACAAGGCGACGAAGATGCTTTTTGCCGCCCTGGAAATATCCTTTAAAGACTGGCTTGAATCCCTGTCAGAGGAAAAACGGCCGGGGCTGATGGTCGGCACCGCCTTTGGCAGCATTGAAAGCGTGGGAAATTTTATTACCGTGGGGGAGCGTAACGGACCGGGTGCGGTAAACCCCCGGCTTTTTGCCAATACGGTCATTAACTCCGCTGCGGGAAATGCAAATATCCGCTATGGACTGAAAAACCACAGCGGCGCTATGTCAACGGGGTTTAACTCCGGCCTGGATGCGGTAATATGGAGCAGCGATTATATTCGCAACGGCTATCTGCCGTCCATGTTTTCCGCCGGCCTTGAAGAGCTTTCCGTGTATACTCTCTACGGGATGGATCGTGAGGGGTGTTTGTCGAAAAATGGACGCTGTCTTCCCTTTTCTGACGCTGCGGACGGGATTGTCCCCGGCGAGGGATGCGGAGTGCTCCTTCTTGAGAGTCGGGAGCATGCCCGTTCACGGGATGCCCGTATTATTGCTGAAATTGCGGGATATGCCAATGGTTTCGATCCTGCAGGCTGGAATGCGGGCAGTGAAGTGTTTTCGCAGGTTCTGCGCCATGCATTGGCAGATGCGGAAATCACAGCGGATGAGATTGATTTTATCGTATCCGATGCAAACGGTGCGGTATCGGGGGATGCCAAAAAGGCAGACTGTCTGTCCCGTGTCTTTTCCCCGTCACCACCGGTTACCTCCTATCGAAGTTACTTTGGGGACGCCTACGGTGCATCGGGAACTCTTGATCTGTGCGGCCTGCTTGCTGATATGGAGACGAATCGGGTATCCCCCGCCCTCCATCAGAATAATGCCACCGAGGTGATCGACGTGGTGACAGACCGGGCACGCTCCCTGGAAAGCACCTATGCATTGGTGTGCGGTCTTTCCCCTGAAGGACATTGCAGTGCCGTGGTGGTAAAAAAACAGTAATTTCCGTAACTTTAAATACAGTACCCTAATACGAAGGAGAAAATATGCCCTCAACAGAAGAAATCAAGGATGCAATTCGCGAACTCATTGTGGAAATTGCCGAAGACATGGATATTGAGGAAGAGGAAGTGAAAGATGATTCTCATCTTGTGGATGATCTTGAGCTTGATTCCATGGCCCTTTTGGAGGTTTTGGCGGGAATGGAAAAGGAGTTCGGCGTAAAAATACCCGAAAGCGATTTTCCAAAACTTACCTCAATCAACAAATGTACGGAAACAGTGGAAGAATATATGAAGTAATGTGATTTCTGCACACAGGGTACTACCCTGTGTGCAGCTAATTACGAAATGCGCCGCGGGCACCGTTTTCTATCTTTTCCCTGGTGCCTGTATCATCCTCTTCAGAGAGGTGCAGTATAACTGCCACTGTGGTTATTCCCACAATTGCAGCTGTCAGAATGCCGAAAATTTTTTTCATACCTTAACTCCTTGTATCTGTATCGGGATCAAATTCATCAATTTCTTCAGTTGAAAACAGTAAAAATGTCATGGTTGCAAGGGCAACAAGTATTGCAATAAAGAGACCGAAAAGCTTTTTCATAGACAACTCCGTTTGATAAAAACCATAGTATATAATACTATTTTTATCACCCGTAAGTCAACTCTTTTCTCCTGTGCTGATGAGGGATTTCGGCGGGGACGTATGATTTGGGGTTCAGTAGCCAGAAAATAAGGTATTTTGAATCAGCAAAACAATTTCCACGGAGACGTGTCTTCATGAAGAATCAGGACAAATCCCATAAATCAATTCTGTACACCCGGCTTTCGGGTGAATATCGCCGTCTGTATGACCGGCTGGAACAGGAGTATGCCCTTACGGTTCAAAACAGGCGTGAACTGCTTATTATTATTCGGGACTTTCAGATGTGGGGCAGGGATGTCTCTACTGTAGCGGCTGGTTGTACCGACAGGACACATCTGACACCGCAACAGAAAAAAAAACGGCTTCTTTCCGCGCTCCGTTCGACATGGGAGGCGTATAAATCCACTCCTGTTTCCTATGATTTTTCTCCCGCTCCTCCCAAAGCCGTAACCAACACCCTTACGATCACATCACATAACCGGCGTATTCTCGGAGATTGCCCGGTGGCATCGGAAAAAACCCGGTGCTGCAATCTCAAAACCCTGGATGCCGTGATGCGGTGCGGGTTTGACTGTTCCTATTGCTCTATCCAGTCGTTTTATACCGGAGGGGAAATCCTGTTTCAAAAGAATCTGAATGAGATTCTGCAGAATCTCAACCTTGACCCGCGTAAAATCTATCATATCGGTACCGGCCAGTCATCAGATTCACTTATGTGGGGAAATTATCAGAATATGCTGGGGCATCTTGCTGCTTTTGCCCGGGCCAATCCCCGGGTTATTCTGGAACTGAAAACCAAATCAGATAATGTGGAATGGCTCTTACATAATAATCCTCCCAAAAATATGGTCTTTACGTGGAGCCTGAACCCGCAGGCGGTAATCTCCCATGAGGAACACCGTACGGCATCCCTGAAAGATCGTCTGTGGGCGGCACAGCAAATGCATGATGCGGGATACCTTGTGGGCTTTCATTTTCATCCAATGATATATTTTGAGGGGTGGGAGCAGGATTATGGTGATATTTTCACCACGATCCAAAAAAATTTTGATCCCCGAAGAGTGCTTATGGTTTCCCTGGGGACTTTGACGTTTATCAAGCCGGTGATAAAACAGATCCGTGAACGTGATTTCTCTTCGCGGATACTGCAGATGCCACTCAGGGAAATTGCCGGCCGCTATTCCTATCCGCGGGATATAAAACGCACGCTTTTTGCGTTCGCCTATGAATCCTTTTCCCCTGCATGGAAACAGCAGGTTTTCTTTTATCTCTGCATGGAGGATAAGACTCTCTGGAATGATGTTTTCGGCTATGAATATGAGTCAAACAAAGACCTTGAAGAGGCGATGAATTCTGCATATATGGATAAGATAGAAAAACTGCGGGCTGTCTGAATGTGCCGTTTGGAAAGAACGCCCTGATATTCTCAATGGGCTCTGCTGCAGACTGGAAACAGGGCAAAAAAAAGGAGGCCCGAAAGCCTCCCGTATATTGCTCTGCAACTGTCTATTTTGAGTAGAACTCAACCACAAGCTGAATATCGCCGGGGAGGGCAACATCTTCTGCCTGAGGCGCGCGCAGGATTTTACCTGTGCTGTCAACCTTGGAAAACTCCAGCCATTCGGGAATACTTTTTCCCGCATTGACGGCAATGTATTCCTGAACCAGTTTTCTGCTCTTATCACGATCGCGGACGGTAATAACATCATTTTCCGCAACAGTGTAGGATGGAATATCCATCTTTTTTCCGTTAACACGGATGTGATTGTGGTTTACAAGCTGACGTGCCTGATCTCGGGTGGACGCCATTCCAAGACGGAAGACAACATTGTCAAGCCGTGATTCAAGAAGGCTGATCATATTTCCATCAGTTACGCCCTTAAGTTTTTTTGCCCGCTTAAACGTGTTTCTGAACTGGCGTTCGCTTAGGCCGTAGGAATAGCGGATTTTTTGTTTTTCCGTCAGTTGTTTTCCGTATTCGCTCACATTGGGACGACGTTTTTTCTTCGGTCCCGGAGGGGATGGTTTTTTGTCCATGATTCGGGAATATTTTTCGTTTTCAAAAATATTACTTCTGAATCGGCGTACAATTTTTGCTTTTGGTTTCAGATTTCTCGACATTTTTTCTCCTTCAATAGTTTCATTAATCTGCTGTTATAAATTACTGTAAGCCGCGGTAATTTTTTGCCAGCAGGGACTAACGAAATCATCGATAATATACTACAGTGGTATTACAATTCGCTATTGTTTTTTTCAATGGGATAATTACCGTCAAAGCAGGCTTTACAGTAGTTTTTGCGCTCTCTTTCCGGCAAAGCGTCCAACATGCCTTCAATGGAAAGATAGGCCAGGGAATCCACATTGAAATATCGTTCGATTTCCTTGACATTTTTGTTGTTTGCAAGAAACTGGTCTTTTTGAGGCATATCAATGCCGTAAAAACAGGGGTTTGTTACCGGAGGAGAGGCAATACGAAGATGAACCTCCCGAGGTTCGGCGGAACGCAGCAGATTTACAATCTTTTTCATGGTTGTACCCCGAACTATGGAGTCATCAACAACAACAATTTTCTTGCCCCTGAGGACAGATTTGATGGGATTGAATTTGATTTTTACCCCGAAGTTGCGGCCGCTCTGTTTTGGCTGAATAAAGGTTCTTCCCACATAGTGATTACGAATCAAGCCATGCTGAAAGGGTATGCCCGCTTCTTCTGAATAGCCCAGGGTTGCCACATTGGCTGAATCGGGAACGCTCATAACAAAATCGGCATCTTCAACAGGGGATTCCTGGGCCAGTTTCTTACCCATAGCCCGTCGGGTTTCATAGGAGGATAGGCCAAAAACCTTGGAATCGGGGCGGGAAAAATAGATATGCTCAAAAATACAGTGGGCGTAGGTATCCACGGGGCTGAATTTGGGTATTTCAAAGGATGTTATGCCCTCGGAGGTGATTTTTATCATTTCCCCCGGCTTGATTTCCCGTACTTCCTCAGCACCGATGAGGTCGAAGGCGCAGGTCTCGGAAGCCACGGCGTAGGAGCCGTCAATCTTCCCCAGGGTAAGGGGGCGGATTCCGTAATGGTCCCGGGCGGCGTAGAGGGCATTTTTTGTCAGAAACAGCATTGAATATGCACCCAGAGCATTGGAAAGGGAATCGAGTATCATATTATCCAGATTCTTTTTTCGGGAGTTTGCCATGAGATGCATTATAACATCTGTGTCGCTTGTGGAGGTAAAAATTGATCCCGAATCTTCCATTTCCCGGCGCATTTCACCGGCATTGATAAGATTACCGTTATGGGCGCAGGCAATCTGGCCGGCCTTAAAATTGATCAGCATGGGCTGGGCATTTTCAAGACTTGATCCGCCGGCAGTTGAGTATCTGTTATGCCCGATGGCCGCAGAGCCGTCAAGGGAATCCAGAATGGAGGAGTCACTGAAAACATCCTTTACAAGACCTGCATTGGCGTATCGTTTAAGTCTCGTGCCGTTTGAGGAGGCTATACCCGATGCTTCCTGCCCGCGATGCTGCAGTGCATACAGGCCGTAATACGTAAAATTAACAGCATCTTCATGATTGAAAACGCCGAAAACACCACATTCTTCATTAACTGAACTGTCTACCATTATAACCTCTGAAAAAAGGGAGGGGGATAATTACTGGTTTTCTGCTTTTTCAAGTGCACTTTTTATGAATCCTGCAAAGAGGGGGTGAGGTTCTACGGGCCGGGATTTGAATTCCGGATGAAATTGAACTCCCATAAAGAAGGGGTGATCGGATATTTCAACAATCTCTACAAGGTTTTTTTCCGTGTAGTGACCGGAAAAACACAGGCCGTTTTCTGTAAACATATGGTAGTAACTGTTATTAAATTCGTATCGGTGCCGGTGGCGTTCATGCACCAGGGTTTCACCGTAGAGCCTGTGGGCCAGGGAGTTTTCCGTAAGGCTGCAGGGGTAGGAGCCCAGACGCATAGTTCCGCCCTTTTCCTCAATACCCAGCTGTTCATCCATGATATCTATGACCGGATCCTTCGTTGAATCAATTAATTCCGTGCTGTTTGCTTCAGCAAGCCCCATGACATTGCGGGCAAACTCAACAACAGCCATCTGCATGCCCAGGCATATTCCCAAAAAAGGAATCTTTTCTTCACGTGCATAGCGTATTGCCTCAATCTTGCCTTCATGCCCTCTTTTTCCAAACCCTCCGGGTATGAGAATGCCGTGAATATGGGACAGATGTTTTTCAACGCCATCCTGTTCAATGTCTTCAGCTTTGACCCTGCAGAGAGTTACCCGGCATTTATAGGCTGCCCCGCCGTGATCAAGAGCTTCATGGATTGATTTATAGGCGTCCAGCAATTCGGAATATTTCCCCACAACGGCGATATTGATGGATTTTTCGGTGGAACGTACATTGTCCACATATTCACGCCAGGAATCAAGGCTTCGTGTTCCTGCGGGCATGCCGAAATAATCGAGGATAATGGTATCGATATTCTGCTCTGCATAGGCAATGGGAACCTGGTAAATGGTGCTGTCAACGTCAAATGCTTCAATAACATTCTCGGATATGACGTTACAGAAGAGGGCGATTTTGTCAATGACTTCCGGTTCCAGGTGTTTCTCAGTACGGCACACCAGCATATCCGGAACAATACCGATCTCACGAAGGCGGCCAACGGAATGCTGAGTGGGCTTGGTTTTGACCTCTCCGGCTTTGCTGAGATAGGGGATGAGGGTAACATGGATAAAGAATACGTTTTTTGCACCTTCCTGCTGCCGAAATTGACGTAGGGCTTCCAGGAAGGGCAGGCTTTCAATATCCCCCACGGTACCGCCGATTTCTGTAATAACAATATCAATATCACTGTCATCAAAACTGTGCACAGCCTTGCATATTTCGCCCGTTACATGGGGAACAACCTGAACTGTACCGCCCAGAAAATCGCCTCTGCGTTCCTGTTTCAGTATGGAGTGATAAATCTTTCCCGCGGTGTAATTACAGTGTTTATTTGTGGAGATTCCCGTAAACCGCTCATAATGCCCCAGGTCAAGATCTGTTTCCGTACCGTCATCTGTAACAAAGACCTCGCCATGTTCATAGGGGTTCATTGTTCCTGGATCTACATTCAGGTAGGGATCAAATTTCTGCAGTGCAACTTTTAAGCCTCGGGATTTTAGTAAGAGTCCGATGGATGCGGCGGTAATCCCTTTGCCGAGGGACGATACGACGCCGCCGGTGATAAAAATATGTTTGGGCATTATTACTCCTTATATTCCAGCTTGCTTAAAAATAATATTTGGGGCCGGTGATTTGCGGTATTTATACTATTCATTCAATGAAAAAAGGGGGAAGTTAGCCTTCCCCCTTTTTTTATGCTTTTGCAGGTCACACTTATCTATTGATAGATATTGCCCGCACAAAATTGGCTCGTGTACCTTCCGTGGAAACCACGCGAAGAATATACGTTCCGTTTGCAATATTTTCTGTGGAGAGTGTGGACATATTCTGCGCGGTATTCAGCTCCTGAGATTTGACCAGTTCTCCCTTGACCGAATACAGCAACGCCCGTCCTTCACTTACGCCTTCGGGAATAGCGATATTAAGGGACATATCATTAAGATCCACGGAGAAATTATCCCGGGCAGCGGTGATTTTGTCATCGGCAATTATATCGGTGATATCCTTGGTTCGTTTTTCCGTGTCTGACATAAATTTTACGTTGGACAGGGAAATAGTTCCTGTTTCAGCTTCTTCCCCCTGATATACAAAGGCAAGGTTTTCTATTTCGTCGGGACGAAAGCTTTTGTCCTGATCATCTGTGTTCCACCAGGGGAGTGTAAGGTCGTCAAAGGAAATGGTGGCTGTTTTGGATTCACCATTTGTTCCGGGAACTGCAACATGAAAGACCGTTCCGTCCTGCGAAAATTCATTTGAATCATAGAGGCGAACCTGAAGCCATTCAACCCCTTCAGTGGAATAGGTAAAACGAAGACCGTCAAAGCCTGCCTCAGTTGCATTATAGAGGGTGGAATCCGCATCGGTATACATATCGGCGGCCACACCGGCAAAGGGTGCTACCTCAACAGTGTCTCCGCTGCCGATAACCGTGGAATCGGGAGGGCCGAGTACAAAGTCAAGGGAAAAGCTCTCATCTGCTTCGTCGATGGTTTCCAGCTGAGCTTCATCATCGATGCTGTAGCCGTACCATGCATTACCGAAATATTCGTTTTCGCTTCCAACCTCAGTGGTGGGGCCCACATCCCAGATAAGGTCGCCTTCGGTCCCGTGAGTTTCATCCCAGGCATCCTCTTCTGAGAGCTGGTCTTCAAAGGTGGGTTCGTAGTTTGTAATCTCAACATTGTCGATATAAATTGTTATGTCCTCTTCGGTATCACGTAAAAAGGCGTTGTTTCCGTCCTTGGAATTGGGGATCGCCCATTGCAAAGCTATTGATTCCGCCCAGAGGGGGTCCGCTTCAATTTGTTCGACAAATTCCTCGGCTGTTTCGGTTTCCCAGCCCCAGTAAACTGCATCTGCAGGATCTGATCCCCACTGATTCCACCAGTTGTTTTGTACAAAATGGTCGGCAAACTCTTCCTTAAGCGTCCAGTCTCCAGCTTCTCCTTCAAAGGCCTCAGAATCGCTGGCATGCTTGAGTTCGAACTCCATGGTCTGCCATTCCGATGTAATCTGAATTTCCTGATGATAGAAGTTGCT
>JBNJEI010000006.1:0-69471 GCA_051745755.1 Fibrobacterota bacterium | reverse complement strand
CCACGCATAAGGGATGAAACGGAAATTTGAGCACCAATCGTTATTGATGCCCAGACACACAACCACAGTACTGCAAATACACCTGCATTTTTCTTCATAATACAACTCCAAAATGTCGGCTAAACATTTATCCAAAAAAATTAACATCATAAAAAAAACATGCTGCGTGGTACAGAATCTGTCTCAAAAAAACCAACTGCGAACAGTTTCTTTGCAATAGTAAATGAAGCGGTCACTCATCAGCTTCAGAACCCTCCCGCATGCAGCATGTTTTTATATGCACGTACCGTAAAGATACACTGGAACACGCCCAATTTCATGAAAAACCGGCATATGTATTCCCAAACAGTTAGGTGCAGAAAAAAACAACTTAAATGGAGAACCCCAGGGATTTCAAAACCTTTGCATCAGAGCTGGATTCCGGCATATTGGCAACAGAAAAATGAGAAAATTCATATCTGCGGGGATACTCTTTTCTGAGTTTCCGAAAGTACTCAATCCGTTCATCACCTTTACGTTTCACCATATTCTTCAATGCCTGGGAATCCGCAAAAATATCATAGGCCTGATGCAGCACTCCCGCAATCCCCGTATCAGGATCATAGTCGATGGATTCAAAACGTGACTTCTTTTCCTTAAAAACCGGGGGATACCACTCTGCATCCTGAAAAAAGAATGCCGACGCAGCCTTGTACACCATATAGAGTCCCATGCACTTTCCGTCATAGGAATATCCGGCAATATGAGGTGTTGCGATGTGTGCCAAAGAAAGAAGTTCATTGCTTATTTCCGGTTCCCGGGGCCACACATCGAGAATATATCCTGCCAGGCGGTCCGCATGTGATATCAACGGTTCTTCGCAGAGTGTTTTTCCACGACTGGTATTTATCAAAAATGCTCCGTCATTCATGGCAGACAAAAAGGAATCATTGACCATACCGTAAGTTGAATACTGTCCTTCATAGGTGAGCGGAACATGCACAGTCACAACATCAGCTTCGTGCAGAAGGTCTTCCAGGGATACAAAACTGTAGAGCCCCTTTGACTTGGGCGGATCATTTAATATGGTCTCCATACCCAACGCAGATGCCATTCTGGACACGGCGGTACCCACATTCCCCACACCGACAATGCCGATTTTTTTATTATAATATTCCGGAACAGTATTTGTAATGGCTGTCACCACATACTCAGCAACTGACCTTGCATTGGAACCGGGAGCCGAAGCAAAACCGATACCCCGCTTCTCAAGATACGCCGTATCGACATGATCTGTTCCGATGGTAACCGTTCCCACAAAGGAAACCCGGCTGTCCGCCAGCAAATCCTCATTCACCATGGTAACAGAGCGAACCAGAAGAATATCACAGTCTTTTACAGCCTCGGAGGTGATCTCAGACTCAGAAAGGGAGGTTACCGTACCGAAGGACTTGAATGCCTCCTCAGCAAAAGGTATATTTTTATCAGCAATAATTTTCATACCGGTTCCTGTTACGTATTGAACAAATGATACCACTAATATACAATAGTGAAATATAAATTTGAAAAATCGGATAAAAGATGTCAAAACCACCCTATCTGCGCGAATATGACATAACAGTCCTGGGAGAAATTTTTGTTGAATTTCTCTCAGACGAAACAACAGTGGAGGATGCCGCCGTTTTTCGCAGGAATATTGGCGGAGATGTTACCTATATGGCTGTTACGGCAGCCCGTCAGAATACAAAGGTCCAGTATATATCATCCATTGCCCGCGACCCTTTCCACTCTCTGATCCGCAGCACCCTGAAGGATGAAAAAATAAATACAGACCTTTTGCTCTCCGTACAGGGATACAACGGCATCAATATACTGGATAATACCCATGCAACCCGTGATCTTCGCGAATATCAATACAACCGTCCGGGAACTGCTACCCGGAAAATTGTACCCGAGCATATTGACAAAAGCATTATCGGCAACTGCCGGATACTCTACAGCTCAGGTGAATTTCAATCAATATCAAAAGAATGCCGACAAACACTCTTTAAAGCATTTTATACCGCTCATACAAATGAATCAATGGTTGCCTACGACCCAAATCTGCGACTCCATCGCTGGAGTCTGGAGGATGCCCGGGAAGCCTTGTGGAGCATCCTTCCCTTTGTGGATGTAATCCTTACCTCTGCCCCGGAGGAAACCAAGGCCCTCTTTGGATACGAGCGCCCCGTTGATGTCATTGGTTTTCTCTGGGATCGGGGCGTTAATGTGGTGGTGGTAAAAAACGGTAAAAACGGCTGCATGGTGGGCTACAACGGCAAAATAGAAGAATATACCCTTCCCGGAGAAGTTGATAATTTTTCCCATTATATTCATACTGGGAGCGTCTTTAACGGAGCATTTCTGGCAGAAATTGCCCGGGGAATGGACCCCTTCACGGCAGCAAAAAACGCCATCAAAATAACCACGCAAAAAGGGGTAACCGGGAACGGCATTATTCATATCCCCAAAAAACCCCGTGAATCATAAGGAGATTTCATGACAAACTGGACAAAATCGCGTCTGGCGGAGGCAGTGCACAACTACACCGAGGTTTCTCCGGACCTGCAGGAGAAAATACAAAAAACCCTTGAGAACCGCTGGTCCTATGAAGACTATCAGGAGCAGGTAAAATTCCTTACGGCAGCTCTTGAAAATAACCGCCGCCAGCAGGAACTGTTGCGCCGATCCCGTCAGTATTTTCCTGCCGTTACCAAAAGTTCAGCCATTCCTCCCGAAAAATCGGCCCTCTCCTCCTGCGCCATACTGATCATGGCCGGCGGTGAAGGAGAACGCCTGCGGGAAAGCCTGAAAAGCAGGGGATACAATGAAAATGATCTATGTGATTTCACCAAGGCAACCTTTCCACTTCCGGGCACAGACAAAAACATGGGCACCCTTGCAATAAACCTTTCCATGATCGCTCACATATCTCCCCATATACCTGTTGTTGTAACCACGGGGCCAACACACAGCACCACCCATCGGGTTATTCCCCGGATGATAGCCCGGCATAATAATTTCGGTCTGGATTATATCCGGATTCTCCCGCAGAATGAGCGTCTCCATCTTACGGCGGAAAGAAAAATTGCCTGGAAGGAAACCCAGGACGGTATTGCACTGATTACAAACCCCGATGAAACCGGCGGCCCGCTTATGAAACTCAAAGAAAAATCTCCTCAGGGCGAAACATATCTGGAAGAGCTTCGGAAACAGGGAGCAGAACATATTATTGTTCTTCAGGGAACGGCGGTATATAAAACCGACCTCCTGCTTAAAATTGCTGCAGCGGGGAAGAAGCATGACGTCACAGGCATCGGGATACAGCGCACCGCCTATCCACTCTCCGATCCCTATGGAACCTTCGTGCTTACAGAAGATGGTTTCTCAGGAAGAACGCTGAAAATTGTTGAAAAGAATATTGCCGACAATACCACGCGCAGCCTGACAAATTCTGAAGGGAATCACCTTCCCTTTAACACCGGTTTTTACGTATGTGCCGCACAGGCTCTTCAAAACAGCACCCTTCCGCCCTTTGCCGTCCCGGACAAAGAAGTTTTGCCGGGTATCAAAAAATCCCCAAAAACCGGATATGCCGCCACGGCTGTCGTCGAAATGAGTGAAGACTGCGGTGTCATTACCATCCCTTCCCACGATTACGGAGTAATAAAAACGGCACAGGATCTGGCGGATATCGGGGGAAAACTGAAAAAATTCAAAATTACATAGTTTTACGTGGCAGAACCCCACAGATATTATATACTGGTAAATACTTTGAATATCAGAGGAATCACGGGGAGCTGCCATGAACTATGATAAAGAATTGATTGACGGTTTTATAGAAGAAACAACGGATGTTATAGACGAAGTTGAACCCAGCCTTATCGAATTGTCAAAAAGCACTGATTCAGCCACAGATATAGACCGGGAATTACTCAACGCCATCTTTCGCCTATTCCATTCCATGAAAAGCAGTGCCGCCTTTCTCGGCTTTGAAAATATTGCCCATCTCACGCACGTTGCAGAAAGCCTTATTCAGGAAATACGTGAAGACAGGCTTGTCCTGACACCTTCCATGGCAAGTACCCTCTGCAAAACCACTGACATAATTACGGAGATACTCAATCACATAAAGGAAACAGGGGATGACAGGGGATTTGAAGACAGAATTGAAGATAATATCTCCGCACTCTCCGCGCACGGGAGCGAAACACCTCCTTCCCAAAATGAATCATCCACTCCGGCACCGAAGGAAAAAAACCGTTCCGCCACTCCAGAGACAGGGCAGAAAAAACACAAAAACCCCGAACTGATCTCCCCTGAAATGCATGATACCTTTATTACCGAAGCAAATGAGCAGCTTGACCTTCTTGAGCAATCCTTTCTGGAACTGGAATCTGAAGGCTACAATGAAAAAATTATTCAAACGGCCTACCGCACCATGCACAGCTTCAAGGGAAACTGCAGTTTTATGGGGTTTTCAGATCCCGAAAAATACAGTCATCTTCTGGAATCAATACTCACGGGAATACGGGAAAGGAAGGTTGATTTTTCCTCGGATAATATCGCCTTTCTTCTGGAAGCCCTGGATCTTTTACGCGGCACGGTCTCAAAGATCAGCCAGGATTCGCAGAATTCATCTATCCCCAATCTTGATACCTACACCGAGCTAATGACTGATGTGTTTGCCCCCTGCTTTGAAGATCAGGATGACGGGGACTGTGCCCTCGCAGCCCCGACGTCCGGGAAGCAGGAAACGGTACAGGATACACA
The DNA here is from genome assembly GCA_051745755.1 of Fibrobacterota bacterium. Classification (GTDB taxonomy): domain Bacteria; phylum Fibrobacterota; class Chitinivibrionia; order Chitinivibrionales; family Chitinivibrionaceae; genus Chitinivibrio. The sequence goes on along the minus strand of JBNJEI010000006.1, from coordinate 64,680 downwards.
CAAAAAAACCGCTGCAGGGGACGTGAATACCCCGCAGAAGCAGGGAAAATCACCTGCAGGACTCAGAACAATGGTACGAAATGATATTCGGGTAAAACTGGACAAACTGGATGAAATCATTAATCTCACCGGTGAGCTTGTGATTGCCGAATCAATGGTCACGCGGAATCCCCTGGTGGCACATATTGAAGACGAAAATTACAACCGTGCAGTCCATCAGCTGCGCAGAATATGCAGCGAATTACAGGATTCCTCCATGGCACTGCGCATGATCCCCCTGTCTTCAACATTCAGAAAAATGATTCGCGTGGTACACGATCTTTCCCAGAAGGTTAATAAAAAAATTGACCTTTCCATTGTGGGGGAGGATACGGAGGTGGACAAAACCGTAATTGAGCTGATCGGCGACCCCCTAGTACATATTATTCGAAATTCCTGCGATCACGGACTGGAATCGCCCCATGAGCGAACAGAAGCAAAGAAATCCGAAACCGGCCGCATTCAGATTGAAGGCCGTCATGAAGGAGGGGAAGTCTGGATTATTATTGAGGACGACGGCCGGGGGCTTGACAGGGACAAGATTCTCAATAAGGCAATAAGCAATGGTCTTGTGAATGAAGACAGTGCAGATTCGATGACTGATGATGAAATCTACAAACTCATCTTTGAGCCGGGATTTTCCACCGCCGAGAGCATTTCAGATGTTTCCGGACGCGGAGTCGGTATGGATGTGGTGAAAAAAAATATTGAGAAAATGAGCGGTGAAATTGATATCCGCTCCACTCCGGGAAAGGGCAGTGCCTTTATTATTCGCATCCCTCTTACCCTTGCGATTATTGACGGAATGCTCATTCGCATCGGTGATAACAAATATACCATCCCAACCCTCTCCATAAAACGAAGCATAACCTGTACGCAGGATATGATTAATTATTCCCCTGAAGGAAATGAGATACTCAATATTGATAATGGATTTCTCCCCATAATCAAACTCGGCGCGGTACTCCGACAAAAGGATGCCATTCAGGATACAACCCAGGGGATCGTCATTATTGTTGAACAGGGTGCACAACAGATCGCACTCCTGGCGGATGAAATAATTGGACAGCAGCAAACCGTAATTAAGGGACTCTCCGAATATCTGGGAAAAGCCCGCGGTACATCGGGATGTACCATTCTCGGCGATGGTTCCGTATCACTGATACTCGATATCCGCAGCCTTATGGAAATTGCCGATGAGATGTCAGAGCAAAACAAAAGAAAATCAGTACCCTTCTAATCATTTTACAATCCGGATTCTGCCATGAAAATGATCACCGCCACGGATGAAGAATTTACCAGAATTTCCCGAATAGTATATGCCAAATTCGGCATCAATCTTACGGAAAAGAAAAAGACCCTGGTAAACAGCAGACTGCAAAGCCTGTTGCGAAAATACAAATTTAAAAGTTTCTCTGAATACATTACCCATGTGGAAAACAGGAAAAATCCCGAAGCCCTTACGGAGCTCATAAACAAAATCTCCACAAATCACACCTTTTTCTTTCGGGAAATTAAGCATTTTGAATTTCTTAAGGATGTACTCCTTCCCGAAGTAAAATCCTATCACCGCCGGAAAAACTCTTCCACGGTACGATTCTGGTGTGCCGCTGCATCAACGGGAGAGGAACCCTATTCCCTGATGATGGAGATACTGGAATTTTTCGGAAGAGACTACAGAAACTGGCACGCCGGCCTTCTGGCCACCGACATCAGCCAAAATGCTCTGGGAAAGGCACAAAACGGTGTGTACACAGCAGACAGAATAAAAACAATTCCTCCCTATCTGCTGCATTCCTATTTTGATAAAATTGATACAGATTCCTACCGGATAAAGGATTTTGTCAAAAAGGAAGTACTCTTTAAAACCCTCAATCTTATTGATACGTCATTCCCCCTGCGGGGAAATTTTGACTTAATCAGCTGTCGTAATGTCATGATTTATTTTGACCGGGACACAAAAAACAGACTGGTTCAGAAGCTCTATGATCAACTTCGTCCCGGGGGATATTTGTTCACCGGACATTCTGAATCATTAAGCGGTCTTACCCATGGATTCTCCACCGTACAGTCTGCCATCTACAAAAAACCGCTTCACGGCTGAACCACCGGGGATATGCTATGAGTTCAAACATTATAATCCGGGTGGGAGACCTTGATGCAACAAATACGCCCGGCGGCATATTAAAAACCTTTGCTCTTGGCTCCTGTGTTGCCCTAATGATTCTTGACCCGGCACAAAAATGCATCAGCATGGCCCATGTGGCACTGCCTGAATCATCCATAAGCCCCTCAAAGGCTGCAACTCTGCCTGGATATTTTGCTGATACGGCAGTGCCCGCGCTTCTCACACGTATGAGGCAGGTAACAAACAATTCTCTCTCGAGAAACCAGCGGCTTATAGTAAAGCTCTGCGGCGGTGCCAGTATATCCGACGGCAATAACACCTTCAATATCGGCAAACGAAACACCCTTGCCCTGAAAAAGGCGTTATGGAAAGAGAATCTTACGGTAAAGGCGGAGGATACGGGAAAACGATTCAGCCGCACCGTAACTCTGGAACAAAGTACGGGGATTGCGCATATCAAAAGCCCGGGGAAAAAAGACTGGAAATTATAAGGAAGGCCCTGTTATGTATGAAATAAAAAAAGAAATAATTGAAACAGCACAATCGCTCCCTCCTATTTCACGGATTGCCGTACAGCTTATCAATATACTGAATGATACACACCATTCCCTGAAAGACGTCTCACAGCTGATTCGGACAGATTCAGCACTGTCCCTGAAGGTCCTGAAGCAGGCAAACCTTTTTTCCATCGGTGCGGGGAAAAAAATAGAAACCGTGGAAGATGCCGTTTTTTATATGGGAGACGCCACAATTCTTACCATCGTACTTTCTGGAGAAGGCCATATATACGGGGATCTTCCCGGCTATGTTTCCGCCCATGACTCCCTGTGGAAACATTCACTGAAGACCGCACTCTATTCAAAATATTTTATGAATACCTTTGATGAGAACAAAGAACAGGCCAAAATCGCCTATACAGGAGGTCTGCTCCATGATATCGGCAAACGTGTTTTGTCGAAATATCTGATTCACCGGCAGGAAGAATTATCCCGCGCTGTTAATTTTGAGGAAAAAGAAAGGGATATCACAGGAATATCACACAGTGAAGTGGGCTGTATTATTTCCCAGGCCTGGAATCTCCCTCTGTCACTACGGGAAGCAATCTGCTTTCACCATGATCCGTCACAGGCAACCCTGCACTACAGGAAATTGGTCTACGCTGTGCACCTGGGAGATATTACTTCAATGATATCGGGCTCCGGTACAGGAATAGACAATTTCTCCTATTATCTGGAACAGGATTATATTCAGTTTTTTCCTTTGTCCCGGGACGATTTCTCCCGCGCCCTGATTCATGTAGAGGAATCGTACAAAACCATTATACGCCGATTTAATCTGGAGGAGGACGAATGACTACCTGTATTGTTTCCGATGACTCTGCCCTGGCACGGGCATTTATTATTAAATTACTGAAGATGTCCGGCTGTGAAAATGTGAATTTTATTGAAGCAGCCAATGGAAAAGAAGTGCTTGATCTCTGCCGGAATGTGAACCCAGACTATATTTTTACGGACCTCACCATGCCGGAAATGGATGGGCTCACTCTCATTGAAAAACTAAAGGAGAATACCTATCCCGTAAAACAGATTATCGTTATCACCAGCTCAGGAAACAAAGAGGCGCGCCGTAATCTTGACCTGCTGGGTATCACGCATATACTTACAAAACCCGTAACTCACGAGCAGATGAAGGAGCTTGTTAATCATCTCAGTGCACTGCCCAACACTCCTCAGGAAAATTCGGAATATGGATATTAGCACCTGTATTAAAAAAAGGAAGCATATGCTGAAAGACCAGATATCCCAGGTCTTTGAAGTCATGGCATTCAGCGAGGTTATTGCGGCAGAAGAGTATCCCCGGCACCTGTTTTCTCACAATATGACTCCCTTCTATTACAGCACAATTCAACTGTATTCAGAAAATGAAACCGCAGAATACTCTGTCAGGCTCATGCTTTCTCACACCCTGGCACCTCGCTTGGTGACAGCACTTATACCGGAAAAAAAGAGTATCTCTGAACAGGACTGCCGGGACATGACCGGTGAAATACTCAATACAATCCTGGGGAATTTTCTACTGGAAACAGAAGATGAAATACAGGGATTTTCCCTCACTCCGCCCGAAACGGGATGGAAAAACCAGCCCATGGACGCCGGAAAACCCATTATGACCCTCGCATATATTATTGATGACCGTTACCCTGTATCAATGCAGTTTTTTAACAGAACAAATCATTCCGCGTAGAAGGTTAGCTCTATACGACGGTTAATATTCTGCCCGAGACGGCACCGGTTGTCTGCCACGGGATTAAGAGGACCACGCCCGGTAACAACTAAGCGCCCCTCTTCAATACCACGATGTATCAATTCGTTTTTGACAGATTGAGCACGCTTTCGGGAAAGTTCCTTATTTCGTTCAAAACTCCCGCTGGCGTCGGTGTATCCTGTAATTACAGCCCTGATCTGAGAATGTGTCTGGAGAACTCTTTCGAGGGCATCAAGTCGAAAAAGGGTATTTGAACGAATCTCAGCACTCCCCATATTAAATTGGATTCCGTACAGTACTACAGGATCAAGTGTGTCCCGCAAAGACTCCCCGCATATTGGAGGCTTCGTATAGCCAGCCTCATTTTCGGACATATAGGGTGTATTATTGAATATAAATGCGGCCAGTTCGTCCATATTCTCATCTGAATCACGACAGACATCATCATCAGCAACGGGCTCATCGTATATATCTTCCAGCTTCAGGGATACCGTATCGGTTAGTATCGTCTCTGCATCGTCTTCTGAAACAGGGGAAACAGCATCATCTGTTTTCAAAAAAACACCTCCCGTATCTACAGAAAGAAAGTCCTTAATTTCCCCGCTGTCAGGTTCAGTATGTGACAGCAGTGCGGAATCAGATTCAGACCGGCTTCCCAGACCGAATATATATGAAAGGTTCACGGCCAGATCGGGAACAATTCTGACTGAATCGATACCGTATTCCGCCATCAGCGGATTGCTGTATTCCATGTATCGGTCCCTGTTGAGACCGATGCTCACAGCGGATTCAATAATATTGTTCCCCCGCAGGAAGAAGACCCCCATTGAAAGAGAAGCAGGAGCGGATCCCCAGTAATATCCAGTGGAGAAAACATCACTTTGTACAGATATATCAAGATCCGTAAAAAGAGAGAGTGGATAGCGGTCATGGGGAAACAAAAGCCCCGTACCAAAACGCATATAATCCGTACCTTCCACCCCAATATCACCCTGAAGGGAGATATTCATCTCAAGGGGAAATTCTGCAAAGGGATGAACCCGGGAGGATATTCCGGGACATATCCTAAGGGTCTGGGCAGAATAGGCAGGAATATTCCCCGTAAAATAACGGGGGTACACTGCATGGGCTCCGCTGCCTGTGGGGAGGGACACCCCCAAATGAAAAGTCGGGGAAGGAAAAATAAGATCCCCTGAAGGTTCAAAATCTGCCTGAAAACTCATATCACCCACACCGAAATAGCGCTCGGAAGAGATGTCACTTTGTACATTATCCACATGAAGAGGGATTTCCATACGAAGAAACGTGTTCTCTGAAACAGCGTGCATAAATCCGGGTATCGCGTCAGTTGGAGTAAGGGAGAGATTCTTCTCAGATGACGATGCCAACCTGTGGGACATCAGCCCCGTATGGGTTCTGAACCACATGTATCCGGCCTGTGAATTGATACTGTGCAGATGTGAGGTAAAGGAAAGCGGTGCCCCCGCGATAAGCGGAAGCACCAGCAAAAAAATACCTGCAGGAAGGTTTCTCATACCGATCAGTCGATACGGTGAAGTTCGACACGTCGATTAGCCGCACGCCCCTCTGCAGTGGCATTGTTTTCCACAGGCTCATCGGGACCTTTGCCCACTGCGCGAAGACGGCCCCCGGCAATTCCCTGGGAAATAAAATAATCAACCACAGCCTTAGCCCGTTCATACGAAAGCCGCTGGTTCAGAGAACGGGATCCCGTAGCATCCGTATGCCCTTCCACGCGCAACTCAATTTCCGGCCAGTCTTCCAAGGACTCCACAACCCGATCCAGAATATCGTAGGATTCGGAGGTCAGGACAGCCTTTCCTGTTTCAAAATTAACACCCTCAAGCACCACAGCACCACGCTCAATTTTCTCTGCACGGGGAGCCTCACGCTCTACTTCCACTTCTATGCTGCCCTCAACGGTGGTATAATTATCACTGTCATCAGGAGTAAATACCATATCATGATTTCTCACGCCCTCACTGAGTTCCTTATCTTCATTGACAAAGGAGAACCGCCCTCTCACAGAAGCATCTCCACCTGAAAAGGACACATCAGCCAGTGTATTATTTTCCTTTATCGTTTCAGCCTTAGGCCAGCTGTCTATTTCGGGAACCGCTTTTTCCACTTCCACGGAAATGTCACGATCGGAAATAGTATAATTCACCGTATCTTCAGGCATAAATCGAACCGCATGCTCCTTTTGTCCCGCATCAGGTGTCTTATCAGGGTCAACAAAGAAGAATTCACCCTCCACAGAGGCACGGCCCCCGCGAAGTTCCGAATCCTCAAGGGCATCACCGTACGTAATTTTGGTTGCTTCAGGCCAGTGTTCAACTGATGTCTCAACATTTTCAACCTCAACGGAAACATCATTGAATACTGCCGCATAATGCACGGTATCATTGGGGGTAAAGCTCACGGAATACTGCCGCGTTCCCGCATCGGGAACTGAATCGGGATGAACAAAGTCAAAGGAGCCGTCTATCTCTGCAGAACCGCCGTACAGACTTGCTTCACTCAGGGATTGTCCGAAGGCTATACTTTCTGCACCGGGCCAGGAATACACGCGGGGCTCTGTCTTTCCGGTAGGTTCCGGATCTGACTCTTCATATACGGGGCCGTTCCAACCCAGGGAGGCGACAAACTGCGCCTTGGGCTCAACACCAGTCTCGTATAAATGATTACCGGAGGTAAAAAACTGACCATCCGTGTTGGCAAGGCTGATCTGTGCACCGGCACTGAAATTGAAACCGCCTGGGGTAAGAAATGCCAGACCGGGAGATATGCGCATCGGATCATGGCGAAAGCCGAGAGTATCTTTCTCATCCGGTTCGCCGGGCCGCTCTAGAACTACCCGAGTTCTTTCAACGGAAGAGAAGCTGGGCTGGGAATTATAGTCAACAAAAATCTTGAGCCAGTCCCGGGGTCGAATATCCAGACCTGCATTAAACATAAAAATATGATCAAGATCTGCTTCCGTAATCCAGCGAAGACCGTAGTTTATATGAAAAAGAACGGGGAATTCCTCGGAGAGCTCACGAAAATCCCATGTCCAAAGCATTTTCATATCCACTTCCGGGGAACCGCTCGTAAAGAAATAGGAGGTATTTTTATCGTAGTAGTAATTATGACGGGGGTAGGTCCCGCGGTTATCCAGGCCTGAAGGAATGGTAACACCACCATGATAGGCCATTTTAAAGAAGTCACGGTGTGGATAAGGGGGGTACTGAAATTTCATTGAAACCTCAACATCACCATATCCCCGCTCCGTTTCTCCCGAGGGGCTTTCGGGATCTTCCTCAACCCCCGCCGGCCCTTCATCAAAATAGAGAGGTACCATAACAGAAAAGTCAAGGAAATCTGTCAGCCCATACCCAACGGAAAGGTTCATTTTTCCCGTGTAAAAATAGTCCGTACGAGCAGTGTTCACCTCTCCATCATCATCAACATACCAGGCATTCTGAAGAAAATCGCTGTCTTCTCCGTAGGCACCCCAGAAATTCACCTGCAACCCGTATCGATTAAGGGTTTTTGCAGAATGAGTATGCCACAGCCCAACCTGCCCAAATCGATTAATTAACTTTACATCGTCCCGCGACGCAAAAGCTGCTGATGCTGCGGTCAGCAAAATAAGGTACGCACACAACAAACGTTTCATAAACACTCCTATTTTTGTATTTCTTTCATTGCTCACAACACATAAATATAAAATATGTAACTACAACACCACCCATTTTTATCACACTGTGATTTATGGCAAGAGTATACGTTTTTTTATCAAGAAAACCCCACAATTACGTTATACCCATGATATAATATAATGCTTTGTTGCTCATATACTGAGAAAAACCGTCCATCCACTCACGTTCCACCACACAGTAAGATATAACCCCACGGGTATAAAATTCAAGTCTTATTTCTTCTAAAGCTAATTCTTATGCCGGAATTGAATTATTTTATATCCAAGGATCAATAAACCTATGAAAAAACGCGGCATACCCATCTCCCCACAAGCAAACAAAGTACGCCTGATATTTTTGGTGCTTGTTACCCCCTTTATTACATGGTATGCCCACCAGCAATATACAAACCCGGGAAGAAAGCATCCAGAATACCGCTTGATCAAAACAAAAGACAATACACTCCTCCATCTGTACCGTGCCTCAAGCTTTGAAAATTCCGACCATCTATACGTTCAGGCTGCTTTGACACCGACACAGCCGGATGAATCATTTTTTCCCCGCATAGAGTATACATCTTCCACAGAACTTTATTTCCAAGATCACAAGGAAGATTCCCCTGTCAGAATCTCAACGCTTCATACTCCCGCAGGCCTCATACGGCATCATACCAACAAGCTCATTGTGGAAACAGCGAATGAAACTGTGTTGCTGCTTTACAGCCCATCCAGGGCTCATGAGAAGTTCTTTTCCCAGACCCCTCCGGATATATTGGTGCTCATAGCACCCGATTCACTGGAGACTGTGTACAATCTTCGCACAGAACTTCGCCCCCGCCTCACTGTGGTTACAGATTTCATACCCCGCAATGATACCACCTCCTTCCCGGAAAACCTGGCATTCATTCATACCCCGGGGGTGTATTATTTCCGCACAATTGCCCGAAAGGGGCTTGAAATATATTCAGCAGAATAAATACACCCCGAAGCATCCATATATTATATTTAGCTGTGAAAAGTCGGGCATTTGTCCGATTTTCTTTGTTTATACAAAAATCTACGGGGGAAAGAGGATGAAACTGGACAAAAAAATTGAAGATTCCATTCAGGAAACAGCCCGCTCCCGTGGTGCCCTGATCTCGGACATAAAATATTTTTCCGCAGGTGGAAACAGAATCCTGCGCATCATCGCTGATACTGCAGAGGGAATAACCCTTGATGAATGTGCTGCTATCAGCAGAGATGTCTCGGCGTATCTTGACAGTCAGGACTTCTCCACCACACCCTATACCCTTGAAGTGTCGTCACCCGGAATTGACCGGTGTCTGACAAAGAAAAGGGAGTTTGAACAGTGCATCGGGAAAGATCTTCGCCTGCGAAAAAAAGACTATGCAAAAAAAAGTGACTCCCGGGCCCGGGGAACACTTCTCTCTATAGATGACAATACTCTTGTTCTCAAAACCAAAGACGGAGAAGAGCGGGTCAGCATAGATAATATATTAAGTGGAAAATTGGATATATAATCCTCACCCTGAGGAAATGAGAGGTATAAATGGTACGAAAAAGAAAATTTAAAATGAATGGCGCCGAAATAATCGAAGGATTAAAAGCCATTACAAAAGAACGCAGCATTTCATGGGAGCTTGCATCGGATTCACTCAGGGAAGCCCTGTCACAGGCGGCCCGAAAGGGTATGAGGAACGCCCCGGCAATCGGTGTGGAAATTGATCGTGAGACCGGGGACATTTCTGCCTACTCCTACCAGAAAGTTGTTGCCGACGAAGAATTGGAGGACATCTATCAGGAAATTCCTCTCAGCGAAGCGCAGGAAGATGTTGATGCCGATCTTGAAATAGGCGACGAAGTTGTATTTGATGAAAATCTGGATATATCCGAATTTGGACGAACCGCTGTCCAGATAGCAAAACAAATAATTATTCAGCGAATTCGCGAGCATGAACGGACAAAAATATACGACGACTTCTCAGAACGAATCGGAGAAATGGTTACGGGCAAAATCCGCCAGATAGAGCGGGGGAATATTATTATTGATCTGGGAAGAACCGAAGCCCTCCTTCCCAAAAGCCATCAGATCCGCGGTGAAAAATTTCATCAGGGCGGTACCGTAAAAGGCGTAATAATCGATGTTAAGGATAATGCAAAGGGTGCCCAGGTGATTATCTCCCGCACCAGTGAAATGTTTCTTGAGCGCCTTTTTGAGATTGAAGTGCCTGAAATATTTGAAGGTGTCATAAAAATCACAAAGATTGTCCGCGAACCGGGATATCGGGCCAAAATAGCTGTACACACCAACGATGACCGCATTGACCCCGTCGGAGCCTGTGTGGGAATGCGGGGGAATCGCATCCGCTCCATTGTGCGTGAAGTCAATAATGAACGCATGGATATTATGACCTGGACCGATGAAATATCCCTTTTGGCCCGCCGGGCTCTTGCAGCGGTGGATATCAACCGTGTTATCCCTGTGGGTGAAAACAGGATCGTCATTATTGTTGATGACGAAGATCTGGCCCGCGCCATTGGTAAAGAATGGAAAAATGTCAAGCTGACCTCACGCTTTATCGGTTATGACATAGATATTTTTGGAGAAGATCAATTTGAAGAGTTGAATGAGGAAGAAAAAGAAAAGCTGTTGACTCCCGTTGAAGAAGAAAAACAGGCAGAAGACGCCGAGTCGCCTGAAGAGCGTAGTGCCGAAGAGAATGCATAGAAACGGGCGCGGGGTATAAAAAGCGCCGGAATATCGATTTCGACGCGGATAAGTATTTTAAAAGAGAGTTAAAAAGCATCTCTTCATGAGAGGAAATTATGTCAAAGATTAGAGTATCAACCCTTGCAAAAGAGTTAAAAATATCCAGCGATGCCCTGGTACAAATACTCCGTTCCATTGGAGTACCGGCAAAATCACACAGCAGCACCATCGATGAAAGCGTCAAAAAACAGGTTCTTGAAAAAATAAGCAGTGAACGTGCTGCTATTAAGAAACGATATGCAAAAAGCAAGGAACGTCTCAAGAGCCGCAGACGGAGCAGAAGGGCTGTGGACAGAAAAAAAGAAATCAAGGAAAAGGAAGAAAAAGCCGCAGCCGACACCGCGGCAACTCCACAGAAGGATGCAAAAAAGGCCCACTCACCTCAGTCATCCTCAAAGCCTCACCCCGGAAAACGGCCGCCCATGGGCCCTAAACCTGCAGCTGGAAAGCCTGCTGTCGGTGGCAAGAAGGGTATTCCCACACCCCCTCCCTCCGGTGCAGTTCCTCCCAAAGAGGATACACGAAAAAAGAATAAAAGAAAAAAGAAGAAGAAATACGATACACCAAAGGAAGCCCCGGCCTATTCCGAAAAGGATCTGCAGCTGAATATCAAACAGACCATGGCAAAAATCGGAGCGGGCAGTTCAAAGAAAAAACACAAAAAGAAACGTCGTGAAGAAGATGAGGGCGCAGCAAACGAAAATATCCTCCACGTTAGTGAGTTTATTTCAATTAATGAATTTGCCAATATGATTGATGTCAATCCTTCCAAGGTTATCGCAAAATGTCTTGAACTCGGTCTTTTTGTAACCATCAATCAGCGTATCGATTTTGATACAATCCAGCTTCTGGCAGAAGAATGGGGATATACGGCTCAACTTATGGATGAGTTTGCTGAAGTTACTGAAGAAGAAGCTGAAGAGGAAGAGAATGTTCCAGAGGTTCACCGGGCTCCCGTTGTCACAATAATGGGCCATGTTGATCACGGTAAAACCTCTCTTCTGGACTATATCCGCAAGACAAATGTAACATCCGGAGAACATGGTGGAATAACCCAGCATATTGCTGCCTACGAAGTAAAAACGGCAAAGGGCAGCGTTACCTTTTTGGATACTCCCGGTCACGAAGCTTTTGCGGCAATGCGGGCACGGGGTTCTCAGATCACCGATGTGGTGGTTATTATCGTCGCTGCCGATTCGGGTGTTATGCCCCAGACAAAAGAGGCTATTGACCATGCGCGGGCTGCCGATGTCCCCATTGTTATAGCCATTAACAAAACCGATCTTCCCACTGCAAATGTTGATAAAATCAAATCTGAACTTGCCGGGTATAATGTGGTTGTTGAAGACTACGGCGGCCAGATCTCAAGCATAGAAATATCAGCAAAAACCGGTGCCGGTGTTGACGAACTTCTGGAAATGCTCGCCCTTGAAAGCGAACTGCTGGAACTCAAAGCTCCACGGGAGACAGCTGCCCGCGGTGTTGTAATCGAATCAGAACTGGATCCCGGCCGGGGCGCCATTGCCACGATACTGGTAAAAAAAGGCGTCCTGAAAAAGGGTGCCCCCTTTGTAACAGGCAATCACAGCGGCCGCGTACGGGAACTTCTCGATGATCACGGGCAAAAGGTGGAAGAAGCAGGTCCCTCACAACCGGTGATTGTTCTGGGGCTTTCCGGAACCCCTCAGGCGGGTGACTCCTTTCGGGTTACCGCAACAGACAAGGAAGCGCGTGAAATTGCGCTGAAGCGCCGTCTTGCTGAAAAGGAGCGTGAAATGCGCTACCGCAATACCGTATCTCTGGATAATTTCTATGACACCATCAAAGCCGGCGAGGTTCAGCGTCTTAATGTCATCGTAAAAGGTGATGTGGACGGCTCTGTACAGGCCCTTGCCGCGTCTCTTGAGGAGCTCTCCACAGAGGAGGTAAAGGTTACGGTGATTCACCAGGGTGTGGGTGGAGTAACCGAGGCGGATATTATGCTCGCCCAGGCTTCCCATGGCATTATTGTCGGATTCCACATCAGTCCCAATCCCAAGATAAAAGAGCATGCAAAGCAGGCCGGTGTTGAGATCCGTACCTATCCTGTCATTTATGAAGCCATTGATGATGTGAAAAAAGCCATGATCGGCATGCTTGCACCAAAGGTGGAAGAGGAAGCTCTCGGCGTAGCAGAAGTCAGGGATATCTTCAAGGTGTCAAAAATCGGGCAGATTGCCGGATGCCATGTTATTGAGGGCAAGATCACCCGGGATTCACGGATACGCCTGGTTCGGGATGATGTGATTGTCAAGGAAACCACCATAGACTCACTGCAGCGCGGAAAAGACAAGGCAAAGGAAGTACATGCAGGATATGATTGCGGTATTATCCTCAAGGGTGTTACCCAGTATCAGACCGGTGACAGGATAGAAGCCTATCGGGAAATTGAAATTGAACGCACCAGCCTTGAGGGGTAATCTGAATGGCTGCACATAAATGGCATAATAAACGGGTGAAGGAGAATCTTCGGCGGGAGATTCTCTGGGTCATAACCAATCGGGTGAAAGACCCCCGACTTCCGGATTTTATTACCATACCCGATATAAAACTGTCGCCGGATACCCGCAATGCCACGGTTTTTATTTCCGCCGTTGACGGGATTGAAATAAAGGAAGAGGCGGTAAAGGTTCTCAATTCTGCCGCCCCCTTTATTCAGCGTGAGGTATCAAAACGAATCCGCATTAAACATTTTCCCCGTCTTCTTTTTAAAGCGGATCTATCCTACGAAAACTGGGAAAATATTACTTCCATCCTGGATGACATACAAGATGACCTGGAATAAACTGGCGCAGCACATCAGGGACAACACCACCTTCTGTATCACCTCTCATATCAGTCAGGATGCTGATAATATCGGCGCTCAGACGGCAATGTACTGGCTGATATCTTCCTATTTTAACAAGGACGTGCAACTCTATAATACCGATGAGGTTCCCCGGAAATTTTCATTTATACAAAACACCGATAAAATTTCCGCCAGTCCTCCCAGGGCTGCTGTTGATACTCTTATTATACTTGACTCCTCAAACCTCAACCGTATAGACTGGGAAGATGCAGAAAAGTATTATTCAAACAGTATAAACATTGATCACCATCGGGACAACAGTAATTTCGGCACCCTCAACATTGTTGACCCCCATGCTGCCGCAACCTGTCAGATTATCACCAGGCTTTTTGCGGAGGGAAATATCGACTACCCCCCCTTTGTGGCCGATGCTCTTTATGCGGGGATACTTGCAGATACCGGGGGATTTCAGTTTGAAAACACCACTGCAGAACTCCTTCGCGATGCAGCTGTCCTTATTGATAACGGGGCCCGGAATGTAGCGGTATACAAAAAGCTCTTTTCTTCACATTCCATTCAGGCAATGAAACTCCGTGCAGAAATCTGGTCCACCCTTGAGTTTTTTGAAAACGGCCGTATCGCAGTTATGTCCATGGATGCCCAGCGGATATCAGTGCTTGGAGCCGATCGCGGTGACACGGAAGGGATGGCCGACGTTGCAAAAAATGCCGAAGGTGTCAGAGTCAGCATGCTTATTAAAAAGAAGGATTCTTCAATTCACTTCTCATTTCGCTCAGACGGCACTGTTGATGTGGGCGCCATTGCGGCAGGTGTTCCGGGTGGAGGCGGCCACAGCTGTGCAGCAGGCTGTGATCTCCGGGATATTTCTCTGGATCAGGCAAAACATCGTATGATTGACCGTATAAAAGAGGTGCTGTGATATCCTCCGGATTTCTTTTTATCAACAAACCATGCGGCCCCTCTTCCTTTGATATCATTCGCAGCCTCAGGAAAAAACTCAATATAAAAAAAATGGGCCACGCGGGCACCCTTGATCCCCTTGCCTCGGGTTTGCTGATTATTGCCGTGGGGGAAGCAACAAAGCTTTTGCCCTTCCTCACGACAGATACCAAGACCTATGTGTTTGACGTCCAATTTGGATACTCAACCACCACCGATGACCGGGAAGGTGAAATTCTGATACATACCCGGATTCTTCCCGACCGTCAGGATATTGAAGCCGTTCTTCCCCGTTTCACCGGTGATCAGAAGCAGATTCCTCCGCAGTATTCAGCAATTAAAATTGCGGGAAACCGGGCATATAAAAAAGCCCGCAGGGGAGAGGACTTTACTCCGCTGGAACGCTCAGTAACCATATCCGGGCTGGAATTACTTCACTATGAATCCCTCTGCGGGAAAGCCCGGTTCAGGGCACAGGTGTCCTCCGGCACCTATATACGCTCCCTTGCCCGGGATATGGGGCGAGCCCTGGGCAGTGCCGCTCACGCAGCATCCATTCACCGGGAGGAAATCGGCACATACCATGTGGAAACAGCGCAGGCAACAGACAGTGTGGAAAGAAAATCGCTCCTCTCCCCTCTGCACTGTTGTAACGACTGGACTCCACGGGAGATTACCGCCGATGAAGAAAAAAAAATCATCCATGGCAACCCCATCCCATCCAGCCCGGATGAAACGGATCAAAAGCCTCTGCTGCTGTACCGGGATAACATCCCACGGGCCCTGGCACTGCTGCAAAATTCCCTGATACATCCCAAAAAGGTGTTTCCTCAGTGGTGATCATATACTATCTTTATAGTAGTGTACCATAAATCCAAACAGAAGGAGCCCCTTTCATGAATCAGAACCGGGAAAAATGGGGATCAAAAATCGGCGTAATACTTGCAGTTGCAGGAAGTGCTGTTGGTTTGGGGAACTTTCTTGTTTTCCCCGGGCGGGTTGTTGATAACGGCGGCGGGGCCTTTATGATACCCTACCTGACAGCGTTTATTCTTATCGGCATACCTCTGGCCTGGGTTGAATGGACTCTTGGACGGTACGGAGGAAGACAAAACCATGGATCAGGTCCGGGAATACTTCATGCGGTCATTGGCAGGCCCTATGCAAAATATCTGGGAAGCCTGGGGGTTATGGGACCGCTGCTGATTTTCTTCCTCTACGTATATCTTGAATCATGGATTCTGGGATATATCTGGTACAGTATCACCGGTATGTTAAGTGCCGCCGCCCGCCAGGGAAGCACGGCGGAATTCTTTGAGAATTACATATCCATGAAAGCTACTGTTCTCGGTATACCCGCAGCGTTATTCTTTTTTATTATTACCTTTATAATTAATTTCTCTGTTATCTATTTCGGTATACGCAGGGGCATTGAAAAAACCGTAAAGATCCTGATGCCGCTGCTGATTATTCTGGGAATCGGGCTTGTAATCAAAGTGCTTACTCTGGATAATCTTTCCCGGGGCCTTGCCTTTATGTGGAATCCGAACTTTTCCATGCTTCTCAATGCCAATGTATGGTTTGACGCCACCAGCCAGGTCTTCTTTACAACCAGCGTAGGTATCGGTGCCATTCTTACCTATGCATCCTATGTCAAAAAGGATCAGGATATTGCCCTGTCCTCCCTAACGGCAAACAGTACAAATATTTTTATAGAAGTTATTGTGGGCGGAACAATTGTCATAATCCCTGCGGTTATTTTCCTCGGAGCAGCCCAGGCACAGGACGTGACCACGGGAGGAATTTTTTCTCTCGGGTTTATCACTATGCCCATGCTCTTTATTGAAATGGGGGAAATAACCGCATATATTGTTCAGCTTACCTGGTTTATACTGTTGTTTATCGGGGGGGTTACCTCATCAATATCAATTCTTCAGCCGGGGCTCTCTTTCATAGAGGATGAACTTAATATGAAACGAAAAAAAGCCATTTCCATCCTCGGAGCAGTCACCCTGGTGTTTTCTCTCATCATAATAGCGGGAGGAACCACGGCAATAGACCAGGCAGACATACTTGGTTTTCAGCTGTCCCTCCTTGTTTTCGGGGCCGTGGAGGCCGTTCTTTTTGCCTGGGTTCTTGGGGTCAAAAAGGGCTGGAAAGAACTTCACAGAGGCGCCGACATAACGGTCCCCCGCATATATCAGTACATTATCACCTGGATAACGCCCACCTTTATACTGTTGCTTTTGGTATTCTGGCTCTATGACGGAGGTCTGCGCCAGTTACTTCTTCTTGATATAGGTTCGGAACAAACCGTGGAGGTTCTCGGCCGGCAGGTGGGAGAAAAGAATTTTATACTTTTTCTACGTACGCTCTTTTTAGGGTTGTTTGCCGCAATTAACATCACTATTTACCGTGCCTTTAACAAAGGTGAGGCCTGATATGGAATCAACGGAATTTACCGGTGCCGGTATTGTTTTTATGATACTTACCTGGGGCAGCATACTGAGTCTTACTGCCTACTGCTTTTACAAAACACTGTGGGAGGACCGGTCCAAAATTATCGGCACCCTGGAAGTGGAAGCTGAGATTGATGAAGAAGAAAAGTATGAGTAAATACGACAGCACTCCCCGACTGCATCGCAAGGAGATATTTTTGAACCACGCAGCGGTTTCCCCTGTACCCCGCCGTGTTGCCCGCCGCCTTTCTGATGCTGCCGCAGAGCTTTCCCGGAAGAGGCCGGATCTGAAGGGCTGGGTAAATATCATGGAGGAATGTCGGAAAAAAACTGCTGCACGTATCAACTGCAGCCCCGAATCCATCGGATTTACCCAAAACACCTCCCATGCTGTTTCTCTTGTGGCCGAGGGACTCAATCTTAAAAAGGGAGATGAGATTCTGGTCTCCCCCGTGGAATATCCCGCAAATTACTATCCCTGGAAACATCTGTCCCGTCGGGGAATAAAAATAACAGAACTACCTGCGGATGAACCCACGCCGTCTCCCGGGACAATTGAAGAGTACTGCACCCGGAAAACCCGCCTTGTCGCCCTGAGCCATGTCCAGTATTTGGCAGGACATACTACTGATCTGGCAGGCATCGCTGAAATCTGTAAAAAGAAGAATATCTATACCTTTGCAGATCTGATTCAGTCCGTGGGTGTGCTCCCCGTTGATGTATCGCGCCTGGGGATCGATTTTGCGGCCTTCGGTAGCCAGAAGTGGCTTCTTGCTCCTCCCGGAATCGGTGTATTATATATCGCCAAACACCTGCTTAATGAAATTACACCGGTTATCACGGGAGCCTTTTCAGTCCGTAACCCACTCGCACCGCAGGAGAAGCACCTTGAATTTCAGTACACGGCAAAAAAATTTGAAAGCGGCACCATGAATTTTATTCTATTTTATGCACTGGCTGAAGCCCTTGATATTATCGAAGAGAAAACAACAGACTATATTTATACCACCGCCATGGAAAAACGGAACTATCTGTGCAACCTGCTGATAGAAAAAGGCTACACCATTCATTCCCCCGGAGTGAAATCGGCACTCAGCCCGATACTTACCTTTTCAGCAGCCACAGAAGAAGGCACAAAAACGCTTTACAGGACGCTTGCAAAGGGCGGGGTAACTGCAACCTTCCGCAGTAATACAATCCGCTTCTCTCCGCATTATTATACTCCTGTGAAAAAACTGAAAAAACTTAAAACGCTGCTGTGATACCTGTATACCTGAATGCTGATTAATAAGGAATTTTTCTTATGAAACGAATGTCCGGACTCTTTCTCCATATCACTTCCCTGCCATCTGAGTATGGCATCGGCGACCTTGGTCCCGCTGCATATTCATGGATTGACCTTCTTGCCAAAAACAATCAGTCCGTTTGGCAGATATGCCCCGTGGGGCCGGTGGGATTTGGATATTCACCCTATATGACCCTCAGCGCCTTTGCAGGCAACACCCTGCTTCTCTCTCCGAAGGTGCTTAAAGACTGGGGATATCTAACCGATGAAGATCTGGCTGATATACCCGCCCTCCCTGAAAACTCTGTCGATTTTTCCGCCGTCGATACCCTGAAAAACAGGCTTCATAAAAAAGCCTGTGAACGGTTCTCCCCCACACCTGAATACCGGGAATTCTGTTCCAATGAGGCGTATTGGCTGGATGATTATGTCCTTTTCCTCTCCCTTTCCCGTCATTTTCGCACAAATGACTGGAGCACATGGCCTCAGGAATATGCCCTGCGGGATACAGCCTCTCTTGAACAATGGAAGGATGATCACCGCACAGAACTCAGGCAATACCGCATACTTCAGTTTATGTTTCAGTCCCAGTGGTTTGATCTGAAAATGTATGCCAATGAGAAGGGTATTTCCCTGTTCGGTGACGCACCGTATTATGTTGCCTATGCAAGCAGCGATGTCTGGGCTCACCGCGGACTTTTTGAGCTGGATTCCCAGGGCTCTCCGCAGCGGGTGGGCGGAGTTCCGCCGGATTATTTCAGCGAAGACGGCCAATTATGGGGAAATCCCCTGTATGACTGGGATGCCCTGAAGGAAAGCGGGTATCACTGGTGGATACAACGTATAAAGCGGCTTCATTTTTATACCGACTTTATCCGCATAGATCATTTCAGGGCATTTGAAGCATACTGGGCAGTTCCTGCAGACAGCACCACCGCCAGAAACGGTGAATGGATACCCTGCCCGGGAGACGATTTTTTTTCCGTGGTACAGCAGAAGCTCGGGGATTTACCCCTTATTGCAGAGGATCTGGGCACCATAACCCAGGATGTTATAGATCTGCGCATGAGCCATAATATTCCGGGCATGAAGGTATTGCAATTTGCCTTTGACGGAAATCCGGAAAACTGGTATCTTCCCTACAACTGCGGACAAAACAGCATTATGTATTCCGGGACCCACGATAACGATACCCTTACGGGCTGGATTGCCTCCCTTGATGCAGAAACCCACACCCGTGTGCGGGAATATCTTGACTGCGCACCAGAGGAAATACCTGACAAAATTATCCGCGAGACCCTTGCATCAGTAAGCAGAATGGCCATTCTTCCCCTGCAGGACATTCTGCGTCTGGGCAGCCCCTACCGATTCAACACACCGGGAACAACACAAAACAACTGGGGATTTCGTTTTACCTGGGATATGATCAACCACGACTATTTTGAACAGCTGAAGCATTTCACCCGGATTTATGGACGGTCGTAAGTATGAATATTGAGATTTTCTATGCAACCAGATATGGCTTTACGCAAAACCGGGCAGAAGAAATACACCGGGGCATCGGTACGGATATCAGCACGCTGAAAGAACTCAGAGGCCCTTCTTCTCCCGATCCTGCTGAAATAATAATCATTGGTTTCCCCATTATCATGGGACGTCCGCCAAAGGAGGTCATCACCTTTCTTAGAAACCAAAAGGAAAAACTAAAAAAAAGAAAACTGTTCTTCTTCGTCAGTGCCGGAGAAGAAAATCAGATTCCCGGAGTGCTGAATAAATTTATTCCCCGGGAGATTACTCCGGCCATAATTGAGACCGCTCATGTTGGATTCGGCTATTATCTGAGCAAAATGAATTTTCTCCACCGCCTGATTATCAAGGTGGTAACCGGAAACAAAGGTGATACTGAGGAAGTATATACAGCCCCACGGGATCGTCTTATAAAAAGGGTAAAGGATATGCAGAATGGCAGGCAATAAAAACAAATCCTCCCGGAACGAATTTCTTCGTGTGGGAATCGGCGCATCAGCAGGCGGACTGGAATCACTGCAGGCTTTTTTTGAGAATCTTGACCCGAACCTTACTGCAGCATACATCATCGTACAACATCTGTCTCCTGATTTTAAAAGCCTTATGGATGAACTGCTCAGGCGCTATACCAGCATTCCCATAACCTATGCCGAAAATAAAATGCAGATAGTACCCCGCAGGGTCTACCTTATTCCTCCGGGGAAAAACCTTGAAATTTTCCATAACACCTTTATACTGAACCCTATCGCAAAAGATAAGAAGCTTAATCTTCCCATAGATATCTTCCTTCGCTCCCTTGCGCGGGATGCGGGCACATCCGCCGTAGCCATGATACTCTCCGGGACGGGAAGCGACGGTACCCTCGGCTGTCGGACCATCAAGGAATTCGGCGGCATGATTATGTGCCAGGATAATCAGTCGGCAAAATTTGACGGTATGCCCGAAAGCCTCATTGCCACGGGAAATGTTGATTATATTCTTACACCGCAGCAAATGGCAGGGGAATTAAAAAAATACTCTCATCACCCCTTTGTAAAAAAAGAAAGCTTTCTTGAGTCCGGTATTACTAACGGAGAGGATTATCTTTCACGCATATTTCATCTGCTGCGGGAGCATCACAGTATTGATTTCTCCCTGTACAAAGAAAGTACAATACTCCGTCAGCTGGAAAAACGCGTTGCCATAAATCAGCTCACATCCCTGAAAGACTATATAGAATTTCTGGAAAAAAATACACATGAAATACATACCCTGTATAAGGAATTCCTTATTGGGGTAACCCGGTTCTTTCGTGATCCCGAAGCCTTTGATGTTTTGCAGGAACGGGTAATCCCCGCATTATTTACCTCCGGAAGAAAAGATGAAGCCATACGCATCTGGTCAATCAGCTGCTCTACGGGAGAAGAACCCTATTCTCTGGCAATTCTCATTAAGGAATATATGGAGAAAAATGATATCTACAAAAATGTCAAAATTTTTGCTACAGACATAGATGAAGAATCCATAGCCTTTGCCGGTACCGGGGTATATCCGGAGAATATTATTTCCGATGTAAACCCTGAGATTATCGCAAAATATTTTATTCAGACAGAAGCGGGATTCCGGATCCATAAAAGCATTCGCAATATGGTGGTCTTTGCAAAGCACAATATCCTCAAAGATCCTCCTTTCTCACGGATAGATCTGGTCACATGCCGCAATATGATGATATATCTGAAGCGGGAAACCCAGAAGAAAGTGCTCAATCTCCTCTATTTCTGCCTGAAGCCTGAGGGGTATCTTTTTCTGGGAAACAGCGAAGCCGTGGGCACCCTCGTGGACGGCTTTAAGACCGTGGATACCAAATGGAAAATCTACAAATACAATAGGAGCAGCAAACTCGCCGAATCCATGACCATGCCCCTTATCTCACGTAAGGGTACTCTCAGGACGGCCTCCCTTCCAGAGAATTTCAATGTACCCAGGCGACGACAGCCGGATGATTTCTCTATTGGCAGTGACACTTTCCATGAGCTTCTCGGCCCCCTGCTGCCTCCCACAATTATTGTTGACAAAAAACACAATCTCCTCTATACCGTGACAGACTGCTCCCGATTTCTCCGAATACCCCGTGGCGAAATGAACCTGAATATCGGCCAGATGATTCAGAATGACACCCTTTCAATTGCCGTAACAAGTCTTTTAAAAAAAGCGGACAGCGATACCCGGCAGCAACAATACTCAAATGTCGCACTCTCTTCCTCCGAATCTGTCTCTCTTATTGTAAAAAAACACATCAGCAGTCAGTCGGGACATGAATACTACAGCATCAGTTTCAGAGAATACCGAAAGAAACAGCACACAGCAACCGACAGTAAAAATGATGAGAATACCCATTCCGTTCTGCAGGATTACCGGGACCGTATCACACACCTGGAACAGGAGCTGCACCACAAAAGCGAAAGTCTGCAGGCTACGATAGAAGAACTGGAAAGCTCTAACGAGGAACTGCAGACCTCCAATGAAGAACTGATCGCATCCAATGAAGAGCTGCAGAGCACCAATGAAGAACTGGAATCGGTCAATGAAGAGCTCTATACGGTAAACACAGAGCACCAGGAAAAGATTCAGGAATTATCAGACCTCAACAGCGATATGAATAATCTGCTGCGAAATACTCAGATCGGCTGCCTTTTTCTGGATAATGACCTTAATATCCGGAAATACACAGAAATAGTGGAATCAATCACCCCCATTCAGAAAAACGATATCGGCCGCCCCCTTGAAGATCTGGCAACAGACTCCATCTATCCCGGCTTTACACAGGATATTCAGGACGTCGCCGATAGCCTTGAGTCAAAACAGAAACAGATTAATCTTTTTAAAGACCGGTGGTACAGCATAAAAATACTGCCCTATCGGGATTCCATGGACGCAGTAAACGGCCTTATTGTTTCCTTTATTGATACCACTGAGGAATACGGTCGAAAAATGAAACGGGATATTCTCATCTCCCAGCTGGAGCATGCCCTGGAAATGGGGAATATGGCGTGGTGGGAATGGGATATTACCCACAACGTCGTCACCGCAAGTCCGGCAAAATCTGTAATGCTGGGCTATGAACCTGATGAAATCGGAGAGGGATACCAGGGCTGGGTGGAACGTATTCATCCGGAGGACTATGAAAAAACCATGAAGGCCATGAAGGATCATCTTTCGGGAAAACAGCCGCAATACGAAACCACCTATCGAATTCGCCGAAAAGACGGGGCATACGACACGTATACAGACCGGGGCAGAGTAATTGAAACCGGTGTAGACGGAAAACCTGTGAAAGTAGTTGGAGTTGTGATGAAGCACTCCGGTAAAGGTGGACAGAATGGGTAAGAAAACAGACAAACTTCGGGAAAAAGCACTGAGGATTTTACAGAAAAACAGCGAAACAATTCCTTCACAGGCGTATAATGATCTCGATACAGTTTCTGAAGAATTACGTATTCATCAAATAGAGCTTGAAACCCAAAACGAAGAACTGCAAAATACCTACAAGGATCTTGAACGGGCAAACAGAAGATATATCAATCTCTATCAGAACGCCCCCGCACCGTATATCACCCTCTCCAGCAGCTACGAAATACTCAAAACAAACACAGAGGCTGCCAGCCTTATGGCAACTTCGGCAACAGCACTGGAAGGAGGAAAGCTCACAGCATTTTTACATCCCCGCAGCCGTGACATTCTCTACCACCACATACGGGCAACCTTACACAGTGACATACCCCGGGAATGCGAGGTTCAGCTCAATACAGAAAACGAACCGCATATCCTGATGAAGAGTATAAAAAATTCAGATACGGAAATCCTCTCCCTGCTCATAGATATTACGGCACGGATAACAGCGGAAAAAAAAGTATCCCTCCTCTTTGAGGAGTCAACCGATGCAATCGGGGTGGTTGAACGCAGTACGGGAATTATTCACGCCTGCAATCCCGAGTGGGAAAAAATTGCTCCCCACAGCGGTGAAAACAAGGCCTCTGTCTTCGATATTTTCTCCGCTCCCGAGGAAATGCGTACCCACCTTTTAACCACAGAACAGACCCGTGAATTTCGCAATATCAGCGTACAGGGATATCTGCCGCACCATTACCGGGTAAGCCTGATACCCATAGACTCACACATGGCCTATGTTATTGCCACTGACATATCAAGAGAACAAATTGAGGAACAGCAGAAAAAAATGGATTCCCTGAGTCGAATGGCCGGGGGCATAGCGCATGATTTTAATAACACCCTGTGCAGTGTCCGCTCTGCATTGGAGCTGCTTGAAGATGCTGACACAAATCATGAATTCGTTGATATCATACACATCATAGAACAGGGAGTCTCAAAATCAATAGAAATGACGAATCAGCTCCTTGACATCTCAAAAAACAAAAATGTCGAAATGGAGGAAGTCGATATTCACTCTGTGCTTGAGCAGACCCTTGATTTTAACAGACTGAGCGCAACAACTGCCCCGGCTACACGGTTTCTTCCCGAAGCCGAATCCTCCCTGATTCGGGGAAACACAACAGATCTGCACAATCTCTTTTCGAATATTCTTATAAATGCCAGATCCGCCATTGAGGGAAATGGACAGATATATATATCCACACGGAATATCGAACTGGATGAAAATTTCTCTGACGTTACAGGCTACCGGGTTGTGCCGGGCCGCTATATTGAAATCAGTATCCGTGATACGGGAAAGGGTATGAAACCGGAGATCCAGAAACGGATTTTTGAACCCTTTTACAGCACCCGGCGAAATGCCGGAGGCTCAGGTCTTGGGCTTGCCCGGGTGTATGGTATTATCCAGATTCACCGGGGAGCCGTAAATGTAAAATCACTGCCCGGACGCGGTACGGTATTTCATATCTATCTCCCTCTGGTATCACCGGATAAACATAAGCAAAAACAACCGGATCATACAGCTGTTCACTCCCCGGACCACACTTCAGGCAGAACAATTCTTGTCGTGGACGACGAGAGTACCATCCGTCTTGCCCTCTCGCACATGCTTAAAAAATCCGGTCATCATATTCTCACTGCGGAAACAGGGAAAACAGCCATTGAGATATTTCAGAAACAGGTCGCAGAAATCGATCTGGTGATTCTTGATATGATTATGCCCGGTATGAATGGTGATGAATGCTTTTATAAACTGCGTGAAATTCAATCAAACATCCCCATACTCCTGCACACCGGTTTCTATGATTCAGAAATCATGGAAAAACTGCTTCAGCAAAACCATACGGATTTTCTGAAAAAACCGGCAACACAGAAAATTCTTACTGGAAAAATCAATACAATTATACCACAAAAGAGGTAATATGAAAAAAACTGCAGTTTTTGCCTTCAACGGAAATCTGACCTGCTTTGCCCATGCGTTGCTCAATGTCCTTGACCTTCACGCAAAGGGCTATGAATCAACGCTGGTAATTGAGGGGGCATCATGCAAACTACTGAAAGAACTCAATACAGAAGGCACCCCCTTTCATACCCAGTATCGTCAGATTATTGAAAAGGATCTTCTCAGCTGTGTATGCAAAGCCTGCTGTGCAAAGCTCGGCAGTCTTGAAGAGGCGAAAAAACAGGGCCTGCCCCTGGGAGCGGATATGTCCGGCCATCCTTCAATGGAGCGATACATACGGGAGGGATTTGATATAATCACCGTCTGATATTCCCATTGATATATATTTCAGTTTTTATTTTCGGAGCAGGTATGAAAGGTTATATTCTGGGCGGGGTCTTGCCGGCAGTGTGTATCGGCATAGCCCTCACAAGCATAAAATATACCCTGAAAAAAGGTATATCACCCCAGGGCGTAATTGTTCTCACCGGCCTTGGAGTTCTTTGTACCGGGCTTTTCCTGTTTCTGTTTCGAAGCGGTGAAAACACCCTGTCACTCAGGGGTGTTGCGGGCGGTCTTCTCATTGGTGTATTCTGGGCTTCGGGAACATTTCTTATGAGCTACAGCGTGGATACCTTTAACCTGCCCATGTCCGTATCCGCCTCACTGGCAGCCACCAATGCAATAATTGCGGCGGTACTCAGCATCATTCTTTTTCAGGAACATACTGATGTTTCCGTACTGCCTCTTCTTGGCGGTACCGTTCTTATTACCCTGGGCGCAATGGTTATAACCCGAGCATAAAAGGACTTTCCATGAGAATTTTTCATTACATCCATACCGCATTCTTTCTTACCTTTCTGATTTTTTTTATGGTTGCCAGCATAGCACTTTTTATTCCACTGAAAATATTGCGGTTTCTTCGTCTTGGACACCTTCAAAAGCAAATTACAATCCTTCTGGGGAAATTCTGGGCCAGAATGCTTGTATTTCTCACCGGAAGCACCCTTGAGGTGCGGGGAAAGGAATTTTTCCCCAAGGACCACCGCTATTGCATTGTTGCAAACCATCAGGGACTATTCGACATTCCGTTGATTATGTCTGTGGTGCCCTGGAAAATCGCTTTTATTGCCAAGAAGGAGCTAAAAAAAGCTCCCATAATAGGCTGGTGGATGCAGCACCTGGGCGTTGTCTTTCTCGACCGCTCCAGCAAACGGCAGGCTATCGCTGCCATCAATCAGGGTGTACGCCAACTTCAGGCAGGCGATCCTCTGGTAATCTTTCCTGAAGGTACCCGAAGCAAAGGAGGGGCTGTAGCCCCCTTTAAAAAAGGAAGCATGAAGCTTGCAAAAAAATCGGACGTCCCCGTTGTTCCGGTCAGCATATGCGGCAGCTACAAAATATTTGAAGAAAAACGGCTGATTCAGAGGGCGCATATAACCATTACTGTTCACCCGCCGGTGTATACTGCCACAATGAGTGCCCATGAGCGTGAAAACCTGCATATTACACTCCACAGGATTATCGCTGCAGGAGTAGAGCATACACAATGAGTATTGCCCTGACAATAGGCTGCCTCTATCTTCTGCAGTGTGTATTTCTTGCACGCGGCCTGAAAAAAATCCGCCGCGGGAAAACGTTCCAGGCACCAGCTCACTCTCCCGCCATTTCAGTTGATATCATAGTGGCAGCCCGCAATGAAGAAAAAAACCTGCCCCGCCTGCTGGAATCACTCAAAAAGCAGACCTTCAAAAACTTCACCATTACCGTGGTTAATGACAGATCCACTGACAAAACCGGGGAAATTATTGACACATATGCACGGGATATGAAGAACCTCTCACGCCTGGA
Source organism: Fibrobacterota bacterium (assembly GCA_051745755.1). Classification (GTDB taxonomy): domain Bacteria; phylum Fibrobacterota; class Chitinivibrionia; order Chitinivibrionales; family Chitinivibrionaceae; genus Chitinivibrio. The sequence continues at coordinate 37,492 of JBNJEI010000006.1, read as the reverse complement.
CATCACGTCCTGTCCCACTTCCATTCCGCCAAAAAAAAACGCTTTGGCTCACGCCATACAGGCAACCAAAGGTTCAATAATACTTCAGACTGATGCCGATGCCGAGGTTCCCAAGCGCTGGATTGAAACTATGACCGCTCCCTTTCAGGATATATCCACCGGACTGGTGCAGGGAATAACGCTGTATAATTTCACGCAGAAAACATCTTTCTTTTTAAAAACATATCAAAGTATTGATTTTCTTTCCTACGATATAATCGCCGCCGCAGCGATCGGACAGAATTTCCCCATAAGCGCCAATGCAAATAATCTTGCCTATCGCAGAAGCGCCCTGGATGGTCTTACAGAATTCTCCTCCACCCACCGCATAACCTCAGGAGACGATGATTTCCTGCTTCAGAAAATGTGGGAATCAAAAAGGTGGGATATCCATTTTTGTGCCGCCCCCTCTGCCCGGGTCCGGACAACTCCCTGCTACAGCTGGAAAGCCCTGCTGAATCAGCGTGCACGATGGGGCTCAAAAACCGTGTATTACTCCCTGCCCCAGCGGCTGTATCTCATCGGCATATTTCTTTTTTATCTCACCCTTGCGGCGTCATTTCCCCTTGCCTTTGCCGGAATAGTGCCCGCCGCTGCACCGGTTGTTCTGCTCGGTATAAAACTTCTGGGAGAAGCTGTTTTTATGCTTCCCGGGGCACGAATATTCAATATACGCATTCCCTTCACAGGGTTTATTGCCGCCTCTTTTCTGCAGCTTGGTATAGTGCTCTATTCTGTGATTCGTGGCGTTTTCGGTCGGTTTTCCTGGAAGGATCAGTCCCTTACACGGAAAACCTAATGAGCATCACTCCAGTTATCCGCAATATTTGAGGAAACATCCAGGGGAACAGAAATTTCCACGGCCTGTTCCATCTTTTCACAGACCAGTTTTTCCACCCCCGCTGCCGATTCCCCGGGAACCTCAAAGATAAGTTCATCGTGAACCTGAAGCAGGGGCCGCACATCAGGATACGTTGATTTCAGTGTTTCCTCAATATCAATCATTGCCTTTTTTATAATATCTGCCGCCGATCCCTGAACAGGGGTATTCACTGCCAGACGCTGTGCTGCCTCACGTACCCGCTGATTGGATGCATTCAGGCCCGGGATCCATCGTTTTCTCCCCATCAGTGTCTCACTATACCCCTTTTCACGGGCCCTTTGAACAGATGCATCCATAAAATCCTTCACCGTGGCAAACCGCTCAAAATACCGGGATATAAACTCCTTTGCCCGGCCGAAGGGAATATTCAGATCAGTGGAGAGCTTATAGGCGCCCATACCATACATAAGACCAAAATTCACCACCTTTGCTGTACGCCGCATCTCAGGGGATACAAATTCCGTCGGAACTTCAAAAAATGCCGCTGCGGTTTCTTGGTGAATATCCGCTCCGTTTTTAAAAGCCGTTACCAGAATGGGATCCCGGGAAAAATGAGCCAGAAGACGCAGTTCAATCTGCGAATAATCTGCACAGAGAATACGCATAGTATCATCGGCAATAAAGGCCTTCCGAATCATTCGCCCCTCACTGGTCTTAACGGGGATATTCTGCAGGTTTGGATCCCTGCTTGAAATCCGTCCCGTGGCGGTGCCGGTCTGTTTAAGACTGGTGTGAAGACGGCCGGTCCGGCTGTGCACCTTCTGGGGTAATGCGTTGATATATGTGGAATACAGCTTTTGTTTTTCCCGATAGCACAGAATCTTTTCCACAATGGGATATTTTGGAGCCAGCTTTTCCAATACTTCAACCGCTGTTGAATACCCCGTCTTGGTTTTCCGTCCCGCCGGGAGACGCAGTTTTTCAAAAAGCACAGCCGCAAGCTGTTTGGGGGAGTTCAGATTAAATGATTCCCCCGCCATATCAAATATTTCTTTTTCAACCTGGGCGATATCCCGCACATACTCCGTACGCAGAGAATTGAGATATGCCGTATCAAGACGAAACCCGGTGTATTCCATGGATGCGAGAATTGCGATAAGGGGAGATTCTATGGTATAAAAAAGATTTTTCTGATCACTTTCTTCCAGTTTCTTCAGAAGAATATCTTTGAGCACAAGCGGGATTACCGCGTCTTCTGCAGCATAAAACGCCGCATCTTTTCTGGATACCTGTGCAAAGGACAATTGCCCTTCTTTCTTAGTGCCGATAAGATCCTCAATGGGGGTCATCTCATAATTCAGCCATTTACGGGCGAGAAAATCAAGATTAAACCGTCCTTCATCGGGAGATACCAGATAGGCGGCAATCATGGTGTCAAAAATCATACCCCGCAGGTGTATTCCGTATTTAAACAATACCTGCATGTCGTATTTCAGATTTTGCCCGATTATCTCCACATCCGAATCTTCCAGGACAACACGCAGGGTTTTTAAAACCTCTGTAACGGCAAGATTTCCCTCCTCATCATGTGCCAGGGGAATGTAGTACCCCCTATCCTTCTCCAGTGCCAGGGAAATCCCCACCAGCTGCGCATCATGACAATCCAGAGAAGTGGTTTCCGTATCAAAGGAACAATACCCCTGCTTCTGTATTGTTTCCACCAGATGGTTCAGATCATTCAGGGATGTCACCGTATGGTGAGAAAAGGTCAGGGTGCTTTTTTTCTCCACTTCCGGCATAGTATCAAAAAAGGAATGCTCATACAGGGATTCAAATTCAAACTCCTCAAAAAGCCGTGTAACCTCTTCCATAACAGGAATATCAGGAGTCAGCATTTCTTCATCTGGGGCTATGCCTGTATCGTGAAACTGTACGAGCTCCAGAGATATCTTCAGTTTATCGAGATTATCATGAATCTTATCACCAGTTCTTTTTGTGTGTGCACACCAGGGATCGTTGATAACATTCTGTACACTGCCGCAGGCCTCCAGTATTTTCACTGCAGTCTTGGGACCGACACCGGGGACTCCGGGAATATTATCGGAGGAATCCCCCATCAATGCCAAAAGATCCACCACGCGGTCGGGGTACACACCCATCTTCTCAAAAACCTCTGCGGGCCCTATGTCAGTAAAGGAATTGTTTTTGGCCGGTGCAAACAGGTGAATCGTATCATCCACCAGCTGCATAAGGTCCTTATCCTTTGAAACGATCTTTACCTCATATCCCCTGTCTCTGCCCCAGAAGGCAATATCCTTAATAATATCATCCGCTTCGTACCCGTCTTTATGAAAACAGGCAATCCCCAGAGCTTTAGCCAGATCACGGGAGCGGCCAAGCTGAACCTTCAGGTCCTCCGGTACTTCAGAACGATTTGCCTTGTATGCATCATATCGCTGTTTACGGAGTGTTGGCCCCTTTGAATCAAAGGTGGCTGCAAAAAGAGCCCCGGGGAAATACTCCATAACATGAAGCAGATATTTTGAAAAACCAAAAAGAGCACTGGTATTGACCCCCTTTGAATTAATAAGAGGGGTACGTATCATTGCATAATAGGCCCTGAACAACAGGGCATGACAATCAAGAATCACTAAATTCCGTGGCATTGCTCAATTCCTTATGAAAAAAAGACTGCATATAATATACAGTCTCTTATAACACAATAGTAGCAACCCCGTAAAAATTTACAGATTACAACCCAAGTTTTTCTTTCAGCACATCGGGAGTGAAGGGTTTTACGATATAATTATTTGCCCCGGCCTTTAAGGCCTCCATAACGGTGGATTTTTCTGATTCTGAGGTACACATAAAAATCTTAACACCCTTATAGGTGTCATCACTGCGAATGGCCTTAAGACAATCAATGCCGTTCATAACAGGCATATTCCAGTCAAGCAGCATAAGATCAACGGGCATATTCCCCGCCAGTTTTTCCAGAGCATCCTTGCCGTTTTCTGCTTCTATCACGGTATCAATACCCAATTGCTTCAGCTGATTGGCCTGAATTCTTCGCATGGTATTTGAATCATCAACAAGTAAAATTTTCATGGCACACCTCTTTCAAACTTTTATATATTGTTATTACTGACAGTACCCATAATTTTGCAGTACACACACATGAAAAAACTGACAAAAATACGCCCCCATGCCACACGTGCACAGAAAACCGCCTGCCTTCTGTGCGTGGGCATACTTGTTTCACCCGCACAATGCGTTGCCCCGCCGCACAGTATTGTATATACGATATGTATTCTAACAATAATAATAAGTTTTTACAAGCCCTTTTTTCTTGGAACATTTATTTTTTGCGGAATATTTTGTGCCGCAGCACAGCAGCAATCTTTTACCAACCACCACCAGGACTTTTATCAGCAGGACACAACACAGGAACAGGTGCGTTTTTTTCAGCCCCCTCTTTTCAAAAGTTATGACGGATATAATCAGATCGTACAGAGTTCATACGGGTTGCTGCTGCTGCAGGGGCTTTCCTCCCCCCTTCTTCCGGGACAGACACTGACCGGTGAGATCCACCGTGAAACATACCCTTCACCCCGCCACCATGCTCCCTGGGAATTTGATGAATACACCTTTTTGTCCCGACGGAATATCACCGGCACAGCCCGAATCATCCCGGACACACGGGAAAATTCATTTGTCACCGAAATGTATGGTGCCATTAAAAGCTCCATCACAACCTTTCACCCTTCCCTTTCTCCCTATTATCAGGCTGTGCTGCTGCGGGAGCGACATCTTTTGCCCTCCTGGATAAAAGATACATTCAGTGCCTACGGCCTTATGCATATAACAGCGGTTTCAGGGCTTCATGTCGGAATACTCCTGTTTTCCCTTTGGCTTATCCTTTCCATTCTTCCTCTTCCGGGTCATGTTATCAGGGCCGCAGCCGTTTGTATTGCATGGATACTTCTCCCCCTGTGCGGCATGACAGCCTCAACCCTCAGGGCACTCATTATGGCAACTGTCTTTTTCAGCGCCCCCCTGTTTCAGAGAAAACCAAACGCACTCAACAGCCTTGCAGTTGCAATTATCATCATTCTTATTCAGGATCCTTCACAACTGTTTCAGGCGGGATTCCACCTGACCATTACGGCAACTCTCACCATTCTCCTGGCTGCACCCATACTACAGGATTTCTCTCCTCCCTCCGTTCGTTCCCTCGTCCTCTTTTGTATACTGCCTCCGCTTATAAGCCTTTCCACCTGGCCGGTATTGGCATTTCATTTTCAGGAAATTGCCCCGGCTGCACTCTGGGGAAATATTCTGTTTCTTCCTCTTATTATACTCAATATTCAAATTATTATCTATTCCCTTTTTCTGCAGATTATCAGCGCTCCCCTTGCCCAATTACTGTCAACGGCGGCTCTTACTGTGGATATTAAGCTGTTTTCTGCCATGGCAGACCTTGCCCGATCCCTGAATATCACACCTCTTCCCGCAGCACTTTCTACGGGAGGACTGATTATCGCTCTTTCGTATATATTCATGACTTTTTATTTTGTACGAAGACGTATGTTTCTCACATATCTGTACTGCACCCTCTGTGCACTCTCGTTGTGGAAACTGCATTCACGGCAGATACCTCATAAAGACGCGTTGGTATACTATGAAACACATAACACCCTGCTGTTTTCAGATAACGTACGGGGACTGCTGATTATCTCCGGAGATGTTACACATCTTCTTACCCGCACAAGATTTTCCAACTGGCTTGCAGCGCAGAAAAGACTGCGCACTCTCTTTCTGGATACACCCAGCCGGGATTACCGTCATACCCGTGAATATCTCAGAAAACACACGGGGATTCAGCACATATATACCCATACTCCGGACAGTGGTTTCACTGCGATGAAGCAGTACAGCCTTCCGGATAACACGCTGATTAAAACCGCGGACTACGATATTTTTATGACCTGCAGCAATACCCCGCATTTCACACATGATTACAGAGGACAAAAGCAATTGATCACTTTGCGCAAAAGAACTTGCAATTAAATTGAGCAAATTATATTATTTGCTTGTAATAACGGAGGTACATATGGAAATAAGCGTAGATACAGTTAATAACTGGACCGTGGCTTCTTTGCATGGAGCATTTACCATTAAAAAGGTAAATAAATTTCAAAAAATTATCGATGAAACCCTTGAAAAGGAGCATCCGCTCCTGGCTATAGATATCTCTGACGTGCCTTTTCTGGATTCAAGCGCCCTGGGAAAGATCATTACCGCCCATAAGAGCATCTCGAAAAAGGGAGGATATGTCTGTGTATTCGGTGCCAATGAAGCGATATCAAGCATATTTGACACGGTACGGCTGCCTCAGCGGATAACCGTATATCGCGACTTTGATGAATTCAAAAGCAGGACATAATCGAGTGTTAAAGAACCGGTACATGTTTTATAGAAAAGGATGATTGCCATGAACACGAAAAAAGCATTAATCATCTTTGCATCGGGATTTGAGGAAATAGAAGGTATTACCTGCGTTGATGTTTTGCGCAGGGCTGGGGTTGACGTAACCGTCGCCGGACTTGACACCCCGCAGATAACTGCAGCTCATAACCTTCAGGTTCACTGTGATACAGTCCTGGAAAAATGCAGCCATACCCTCTACGATGCAATTATTCTTCCCGGCGGTCCGGGGACAACACACCTCAGGGAAAGCGAAATGGTACTGAAGCTGGTACAGGAGCATTATACAAATAGAAAACTGTGCTGCGCAATCTGCGCTGCCCCCACAGTATTAGACACAGCGGGAATCCTTGCAGACACGGTGTTTACTGCCTACCCCGGAGCGGATGCTGCTATTGATGCCGGTAGCTCCACGGGGCGTGTTCTTGAACAGGACGGAACAGTTATTACATCAAAGGGGCCGGGCACAGCACAGCTATTTGCCCTGAAGATAGTTGAAAATCTCTGTGGTGAGTCTGTTGCCGAAAAATTGACTGCAGCCCTTATCGCAAACCACTAATACTGAGGAGCTTCGTGCTGTTTAAAAAGCGAACATTTTCCGGTGGAATACATCCCCAGGACCATAACGATACGGCACATATGAAAACCACTCCCTTTCCCGCTCCGGAAAAGGTGGTGATTCCCATGAGTATGCATATTGGTGCCCCCGCACGGATTCTGGTCAAAAAAAATGACCCCGTAAAGGCGGGACAGCAGATCGGTGAATCAACGGGCAAAATTTCAGCCCCCGTCCATGCCTCAGTTTCCGGAACCGTTACCACGGTGGGCCTATTTCCTCATCCTTTGGGTGGAAAAATTACTGGAGTTGAGATCAGGAATGATTTCGCCGGTGAGACAGTACGGCTGCCGCGCATTGATAAGTGGCATGAAACTGCCTCAGACATACTTATTCAGCGAATTGCCGAGGCGGGTATTATCGGCAAGGGCGGGGCCAGCTTCCCCACGGCAGTGAAATTATCGCCCCCACCGGGAGTGAATATAGATACCCTCATTATTAACGCCGCCGAATGTGAACCATATCTGACATCCGATAATCGCCTGATGATTGAATTTACACAGGAATTTCTGGACGGGGTCGCCATTACCAAGAGAATCCTCGATGTACAGACAGTTATTATTGCCGTGGAAAAAAACAAGCCCCGGGCGATCAAGGCTGTCAGGCGTGAAATTAAACGTCACAGCAAATACTCCTTTATTAAAATAGTCGAGCTTGAAACAAAGTACCCCCAGGGAGCGGAAAAGCAGCTCATAAAGGTGGTTGCCCACAGGGAAGTTCCCAGCGGCCAGCTTCCTCTGGCAGTAAACACAGTGGTTGTCAATACAGGTACAGCCAAGGCGATATTTGATGCCGTTGTGGAGGGAAAACCCCTGTATGAACGGATTGTAACCGTTGCAGGCGCGCATATAAAATCACCGGGGAATTATATCATCCCCATCGGCACTGCAATTGAAACAATCCTTTCCCACTGCGGTGCGGACGTAAGTAAAATAAAAAAAATCGTGCTCGGCGGTCCCATGATGGGGATCAGTCAGGCCGATCTTTCCGCCCCTGTAATCAAGGCAACATCGGGTATTATCTCCTTAACGGAGATTCCGCCCGCACGGAAAACCCATACCTGCATCAATTGCGGCAGCTGCGTCAGCGTCTGTCCCATGGGTCTCATACCTTCTCATTTTGCAAAACTTGCAGGGGCAGAAAAATTTGATGAATTACGGGAGCATAATATTACTGACTGCATGGACTGCGGATCATGCACCTATATCTGTCCAGCAAAAATCAACATTGCCCATGCCATAAAACTCGGTAAGGACACTCTGAAAAAGAAACAGGTATAACAACATGGAAAACAGGCTGCATATTTCTTCTTCTCCCCATATTCGGCACACCAGGGATGTACCCCGAATAATGAAAGACGTGGTTATCGCCTTGGTGCCCGTAATTATTGCCGCAACTCTTTTTTTTGGGTTACGCACCCTTTTTCTTCTTTCCGCCGGACTTGTTGCCGCCTTTGCCACGGAATACATCATATCGAAAAAACTTCTGAAATCAACTGCCCCCCTGGGTACTCTTGAGGATTACAGCGCCGCCATAACATCAATTCTCCTCACACTGAGCCTCCCCGTAAGCACACCGGTCTGGCTTGTGATCCTTGGCAATATGTTTGCCATCGGTGTGGTCAAATTTTCCTTTGGCGGACTGGGCAACAATATCGTCAATCCCGCCCTTGCAGGGCGCGCATTTCTGGTCGCAAGCTACCCCGCATACACCACGGGAGCCGCGTATCTTGAAACGGGGCTTTTGGGTAAAATCCCTGCAACACAGCTCGATGCTCTGAGCGGCGCCACTCCGCTGATGGGTATGGAAAACTTTGATACGGAAGGACTGCGAAGCGGTATCGCCGCTCTTTTCTGGGGAAACATCCCCGGTTCAATGGGAGAGGTTTCCGCCCTGGCCATACTCATAGGTGCGATCTATATGATTGTACGACGGGTTATTTCCGTACGTATTCCTTTGATTTTTATCGGCACCGTATTTCTTCTCAATTTCATAACCATCCACTTCAGCACCCCCGCTTCAGCCTTTTCCATTCTCAGCATTCATTACTCCCTGTACCAGATTCTTGCAGGAGGATTGCTTATGGTGGCATTTTTTATGGCCACTGATATGGTCACCTCCCCCATCAGTGCAAAGGGTCAGGCGATCTTTGCCGTCGGATGCGGTATCCTCACCTTCATCATCCGCACATTCGGCGGCTATCCCGAAGGGGTCACCTATGCAGTGTTGCTCATGAATATTTCCGTGCCCCTTATTGACCGCTACATCAAACCCAAAGTCTACGGCCACAGGGAGGCAGCATGAATCCCACCCTGCGCATGACAATGACCTTAAGCATAATAGCCCTTATCTCAGCCCTTGCTGTGTCCTCCGTGAATAACAAAACCAGCCCCGTACGGGAGAAACAAAAACGCGAAAAAGAAGCCCGGGCACTCCGGGAAGTACTCCCCGACCATGACAGCCTTGTGAAAGATACCTTTTTGTATGAGGAAAGTCCCCATACCTGCTGGACAGCTCTTTCTGCAGATACGGTTACGGCCTATGCGTTTCGTGTAAAGTCCCCCCGGGGCTATGCGGGACCTATCGAATATCTTGCCGGCATCTCTCCTGCCGGGACCATTCTGGGTCTGTCAATTCTTTCCCAGGAGGAAACCCCCGGCCTGGGAGCCCGTATGGAGGAAACCCCCTCAGAACGAACCATCTGGGATGTCCTTCTCCGGCGAACTCCCTCTGAAGATGAACATGCATCGCGTCCGTGGTTTCCCCATCAGTTTGAATCAATCTCAGTGCAGGATGAAATACCCATAGAAAAAAACGAAGGTGAGTGGTACAGCCTTTCTGCAGAAAAGCAGCAGGAGCTTCACGCTGAGAATACCATAACCGCCATTACGGGGGCTACCATAACCACAAAAGCAGTGGTAAGTTCCCTGGAAGAGGATGTGTCTGAAATGCTCAGGATTTTGCGCAATAAAGGAACCGGCCGATGATGGAAAAAATAAAAAAAGCCCTCCGCCGCGGCATAATACATGAAAACCCCATCTTTGTTCTGGCTCTGGGTCTCTGCCCGGCCCTGGGGGTTTCCACATCAGTTGAAAACGGACTGGGGATGGGTGCAGCAACCACCTTTGTCCTTGTGTCTTCAAATACCATTGTATCCCTCATAAAGCAAATTATACCCCACGAGGTACGCATACCCTGCTTTATTATTATTATCGCTACCTTTGTAACCATTGTTCAGCTTGTGATGCAGGCGTATTTTCCCGCATTAAACGACACCCTCGGGATATTTATTCCCCTTATCGTGGTAAACTGCCTTATTTTGGGCCGCGCTGAGGCTTTTGCCTCAAAAAACAGCCTGGCAGATTCCATCATAGACGGCTTTGCCATGGGAGCCGGCTTCACGGTAAGCCTCTTTATTCTCAGCGCCCTCCGCGAAATCCTTGGATCAAATTCTTTTTTCGGACTCACCGTCATTCCGGGCATTGCGCCCATATCCCTGTTCACACTCCCTCCAGGTGGGTTTCTCACTATCGGCTTTGTTATTGCCCTGATAAATTTCATTCATATCAGAAAGGAAGGCAATCCCCATGGAAATTAACCTGGCAGATATGTTTATTCGAATCCTCCAGATCTCCGTAGGAGCAATCTTTATAGAGAATTTCGTCCTTACAAAATTTCTCGGTCTGTGTCCCTTTATGGGGGTCTCAAAAAAACTGTCCACTGCCACGGGCATGGGCATGGCGGTGATATTTGTAATGACAATTGCGACCATGTTTACCTGGCCCATCCAGAAATTCATCCTCGTAAAAACGGATACAGCCTACTTGCAGACAATTGTTTTTATACTGGTAATTGCGTCAATTGTCCAGCTTGTGGAAATGGCCCTCAAAAAACACTCGCCAATACTGTATGAATCCCTCGGGGTCTTTCTTCCTCTGATAACAACAAATTGCGCAATCCTCGGTGTGACCATTCTGAATATCGGCCCCAATACTTTCACCGCAGGCGGAGATCCGTTTACCTTTATTGAGGCCCTGATCAATGCCGTGATGTCCGGTGTGGGTTTTACCCTTGCCCTTGTTTTAATGGCAGGGATACGTGAAAAACTTGAACTGGCGGATATACCCAAACCACTTGAAGGACTGCCCATAGCATTTATTTCCGCCGGACTCATTTCCATTGCATTTCTTGGTTTTTCCGGAATGCGTTTTTAACAAAGGACCGTAATTGTGGTAGTACCCATACTTATTCTCACAGGAACAGGATTATTTTTCGGCGTTATCCTCAGTATCAGTGCGAAGAAATTCAAGGTATCAGGTAATCCCCAGGTACAGAAAGTGGAAGGTGTTTTGCCCCAGACAAACTGCGGTGCCTGCGGATACCCCGGCTGCGCTCAATTTGCCGCAGCCGTGGTGCGCGGCGAAGCTTCCGTAAGCGGATGTATTGCCGGCGGCAGTGCCACGGCAGACAAAGTGGCAGAAATAATGGGAGTTGATGCCGGAGAGATTGAGGAGTATACGGCCATTGTCAAGTGCAAGGGCGGGCGCAAAGAGGCTCGTGAACGGGCTCAGTACGACGGACTGACCGATTGCAATGCCGCCGAGCTTGTATCCCGGGGCTCAAAGGAATGCCTCTACGGTTGTTTTGGCCTGGGATCCTGTGTCAAAGCCTGTAATTACGATGCCATTACCATTACAGATAACGGCATAGCCAAGGTGGATCCTGAAAAATGCACGGGGTGCAAAGCCTGTGTTCCCGCCTGTCCGCGAAATATTATTGAGATGATGCCCCGAAGCAGAAACATATTTATCGCCTGCAATAATCACGACCGGGGAGCGAAGGTCAAAAAATACTGCTCCGTGGGATGCACCGCCTGTACCCTCTGCGTAAAAGCCGCTGAGGTGGAGGGAGCAATATATATGAAGGATAATCTTCCCGTTCTGGATTACAATTCTGAGGAAAACTTCCTTACCTCTGCCTATAAATGCCCTTCAAATTGTTTTTCTGATCATCTCAAAGGGCGGCCAAAGGCAAATATAAATACAAAATGCATCGGATGCGGTAAATGTATAGAGGCATGCCCTGTAAAAGGTGCAATTGAAGGGGAGCCGGAAGAACGGCATCGTGTAAATAAATCCCGCTGTATTGGATGCGGCCGGTGCATTAAGGTGTGCCCCGTTGATGCCATTGCTATCTGGGGAAGCGTCGGTATTACCCGAAACACATAACAGGAAAGACCCCAGCGGGGTCTTTCTGTCATGCTAAAAGACATTACGCCTTCAGGGCAATAACCGCTTCAGGAGAATGAACCCTCACGGTAAAACTCTCGCGGATAAAGAGGTGAATCTTATCAGCGTCGGTATGGCTGTATCCCACGGAAACATCCTCACCGGAGATAAATTCAAAATCCCCTCCCCGACTGCTTGACAAAAAGCCTTCATCTGCCAGGTCGGAAAGCACCTGAACCGGGCCGTTAAGTATTTCCTCCAGACGTTTTTTTATGGGGTACCCCTTGTCGTCAGCAGTATAGATGTATGAGTAGAGATCCGGCCCCACAAAAAGAGCATACGGTCCTTCCACATCCTGATCATTGAGGGCACGGACAGCCATAGCGCTGGACACAACCAGATCATCCTTATCCACACTGATCACATCATTTTCAGATGAATCCATAAGACCCTGAAAGTCCGCACCCTGTATGCCGTGTAATATTGCCGAATTCTCTGCTGCTGCAAAGCGCTCCACTGCCTCAGGAAGCGATTCTGATTCCAGGTCAACAGCCCCCCGTTCCAGGGCGGATACTTCCTTTCGGTCCACGGTGAAGGAAGTCTCTATCTCAACAAGGGGCAGAACTTTTCTGAGAGAATAGGTAACATCAGATGTGTTTCCCTCAAGGAGAACATGCTTCCCCGTATTGACCGCGGAATAATCAAATCCATAGGGCCCTTTAAAATCGAGTATCCTGCGAAGTTTTAAGCGATTTGTCAGACGAGTCCGAATCTCATCATCAATAATATTCCAGATATTTTCATTAAATGGTGCCAGATTTCTGTTTAGCTGTGACATAAAAAACCTCCTGTTACTGCCCCTTTATTCCAAGGGACTGGTCCTGTGTTGAAACATCTTCTTCATTTTCTGAGCCTTCCTCTACGGCGGTAATATCCCCTGCGGTAAAGAGAAAGGTTCTGAGATTCTCATCCCAGGCAGGGGCCGCCCGACGCAGCCATTCAAGACCCATGCAGGCATGTTCAATTTCTTCATCGCGGTTATGCTCCACAATGGCCTTAACCTGTGCATCTGAGGTTGCCGCAGCGCGCTGATTATACCAATCCACAGCCTCCAATTCCTCAATTACACTTTGAATCATCCGATGATAATCCCGAACCTCTTCGGGAAGATTCTCTTCATGAAATCCTTCATGTGCCATAGAAAACTCCTTTATGAGTATATGTACGGTCTCTAGAAGAAATACACTGTGCACTGATAGTCTGTAAAGACCTATCTGAATTTAATCGCAAAAGAAATTATAGAAAGGGAGTGATACTGCGCAAATCTGAAACAACGGAATGCGGAACATGTGTTTCATTGCCCGTGTAACGGGATGTCTCTCCGGTAAGTACCAGTATTGAGCGGAGCCCTCCATTCTCAGCCAGGGCAATGTCAGTGTATAAACGATCACCGATAAGTGTTATTTCAGTACTTTTGCAGGATACGGCAGAAAAAACCACATCAAGAATTGCCGTACGGGGTTTTCCAAGAAAAACGGGATACACTTGCGTTGCAGCGGTAATAAGCTGTACCATGGAACCGCAGTCGGGAATAAATCTATTGTTCTCCAGGGGGCAGACAAGATCCTCGTTTGTCGCAAAAAACGGGCGATTCCGGGCGACAAGATCACACACATGGGTGAGCTTATCGTAGGTTAGTTCTCTGTCAAAGCCAAGAAGCACCGCATCTGCATCGTGAGAACATTGGGTACATACCTGTATATTGTAGGCAGAAAGCTCATCAACCAGGGCAGCGGTTCCCGAAACATAGATCCTTTTTCCGGGAAAATGCCTTTCCAGATAGCGTCCTGCCGACATCCCGGAGGTTATAACGGAGTCCTCATACACCGGTAGTCCGAAATTCTTCAGTTTTACTTCATACTCTTTTTTTGATTGGGATGAATTGTTCGTAAGATAGAAAAAACGCCGGCCTGATTCCTGTACACGATCCATAAATTCACGTGCTCCGGGCAACAGAGCACCGGAAAGGTAGAGTGTTCCATCAAGATCAATGAGAAACACCCGTGTGGAGGCGATAATATCCACAATCAGGCCAATTCTTTCTGTATGGCCGGCATATACCGTTTCAGATACAGCACAAGGGTTACCACAGTTATGGCAATTAAATATATTTCAATGAAATACAGCCACATAAGCGGAACAGGGGGCGCCAATTCCGGAGGAACCATTACGCTGTAATAAATAATAAGCAGTGCCGGAAATGCCGTTGCCGTTCGCAGCTTACCCCACAGTGAAGCCCGGCCTGAAATATTATGCTTTTCACCAATCATGCGGAGAAAGGTCACCAGCTGATCACGAAAGACAAAACTGATGGTTACAAGTGTCAATACAAGGGCATGGGTATCATGGCCCTGGGTCGCCGTAAGGAAGATAAGCAGAGGCAGAATGCCGGCAAAAAAAAGCTTATCCATCATGGGGTCTGCATGGGCGCCGAAATTTGATTCAACATGATATTTTCTGGCAAAATAACCATCCAGATAGTCTGTTACTCCACACAAAACCAAAACCGATGCACTCAGGAGAAAAAGCGAAACTGATCCCCGCACATCACACAGGAGATTAAGTATAACAGCTCCAAGTATCAGGGGAAGCCGGGCTATGGTAAGAATATTGACAAAGAGTTTCATAAAATCCTCACGGGGTTTGCAATTGTTGTTTCACATGGGCAATATTGCCTTTGATAATACGCTCCCGCTGCGCGTCGGGATTATCAGCATTAAAATCGTAGGCAGTCGTAAAAAACAGAAAAGCCCACTGGTACAGATGGTGTGTCTCTGTACCAATATACCGGGCAATGGATTGAATATCCCGATGGGTTGAACCGGCGGTGTCCGTGGACGCAGTATCACACTGTTGGATTTTGGAGATAAGGGTCATCATAAGATTCCCCGCATTATTAAACTGCCAGGAAGCGATGCCGGGACGCTGGAGATGCACCTGTACTTCCGCTGCCCGAAGCCGGTTGAAAAGAGCGGCCGGCACATCACCGGATTCCTCTGCGGCAATAGCCTCAGCCCGAAGTTTCCGGTACATATTCCAGGCATCTTCTTCCGAAAGGGCAAGTACCGTATCATCGAAGTAATATTCATACAGCTCGGGCACCTCTGTATCATACACAAAAAAAAGAGAATCCGTGATTTCAGCCCGGTCGTGTTCTTCTGATGGAGACGAGCTGCACGCAATTGCCCACAAAGAAAGCAGAAGGCAGATAAAATTTCGCATTACATCACTCCATTAAAAAAGGGATCCTTAGTTTCCAAAGATCCCTTAAAATATACCGCACTCAAATGTAAATTACGAAAAAAGTGCATTTTTAATTAACTTCTGTGCCTTACCGGAACGACGCAGTTTTCGAAGAGCCGCATCTTTAATCTGACGGACCCGCTCGCGGGTTATTTGGAGCTGCTGACCGATTTCCTCAAGGGTATAGTTTGTGTCTTCATTAATACCGAAATACATGCAGACAACATTCTGCTCACGCTCGGTAAGACTCTCCAGAACCTTTTTTACTTCCCGGGTTATGGAGGTGTCCATGGCCCGCTGATCCGTATCCTCACCTTCATCGCTGCCGATTATATCAAAGAGGCTGCCGCCGTTTTCATCCTTGATGGGAGCATCCAGTGAGGCATGGCGGTTACTGATCTTCAGGGTGGACGTTACTTCCCGCTCTGAGATCTCAAGTTCGTCGGCTATTTCCTTGTCATTGGGCAGACGCCGATATTTTTGTTCCAGCCGCACCCGGGCCTTACCTACCTTATGGATAGTGGCAACACGATTCAGGGGCACCTTAACAATCCGGGAATGATCTGCAAGCCCCTGCAGAATCGCCTGACGGATCCACCAGACAGCATAGGAAATAAATTTAAAGTTCTTCTTTTCGTCAAAGCGGTACGCAGCCCGAATCAGACCGAGGTTACCCTCATTAATCAGATCAGCCAGGGGCATCCCCTGATTCTGATAATTTCGTGCAACACTGACAACAAACCGCAAATTCGCCCGAACCAGTTTTTCCACCGCTTTTTTATCGCCCTTGCGGATCTTTCGGGCGCAGACCTGCTCTTCTTTTTGGGTTAAGGACTCATGCTTGGCTATATCCTTAAGATATAACCCCAGACTTCCCTCTTCCACAAAAAACATACTTTTGTCACTTCTTTTAGCCATATGTATCCGTTTTATTAGTGTTCGTTTTAAAATTGATATTACGTCTGCCACGGTACATTTCGTAAGTTTCACCCGTGGATTATATATTTTCTCACCCTGCTTTAAGGCAGAAGGTAGAGGAGCGTGGGAATATACAACATGCACATTGCAAATTCAATGTGAACGCACTATTTTTTCATTGTTCCATATCGGATAAACCGATACCTGTCAGCGGAAAATGCCTCATGAACATTAGTTATCATCACCGTTGCAGTAGTATCTTCACTGGCGACTACCATGGCAAACACTTCCGGTTCCTCCTGATCTGCTGGACCGCCATCGGCATCTGAGAGAGCAAACAGATCTCCCGGATCGACTCCCTGATGGCGCCCCTTGTCAATAAACATAAACTCAAAGGGGTGCACAAAGGGCTTTTCACTGACCCGTGCAACAAGACCAGCTTCCAAATCGGCCCGATCCTGAAATTCACCCAGTTCAAACCCCCGTGACTCATAATCCGCTAATTTGATAAGCCGGGCATCGGCAGGAATAACATCCCAGTTTCGCTCAATATGAAACTGTGCCGTATCATTGCGGTCCGGCGAAGTTACATACCCTAATGCCACGGGTTTTGCCAGGGTAATCTCCTCGCGATTCTCATCCTGAAAGCTTTGGGAAAGATCGACAACAGAGTAATACTCCCCCTGGGAAGCATTATCCGCCCCAAACCGAACGGGCAGATTTTTGTTGGATGCCGAAAGTATCCGACGATCAAGAAGAAGCGCACCGTCATACCCTGTATCTTTTGTAATATACGGCAGGGTTTGATAAAACCCGGAGCTGGAGATAAAGCTGAATGCCCGGGGTGAAATAAAACGTGAAAGCTCCCGGTCCTTTTGTACCGGTTCTGAAGGTTTATTTTCATTCGAATCTTCAGTATTGTCATCAAATAACGGAGCAACAGCTTCTGAAAAATCGGGTTCAGGTGTTTGGCTGGCCCGACCTGATACCACTGTGTCTGCAACCCTGACAGGTCCTATGTCAGGCAGAAACAGAACATCCCCGGGGTAAATAAGATGAGGATTCTGTATATAGCGGTTATGCTCCCAGATGTGTTCCCACCGAAACCCGTCACCGTAGAATTCAGCAGAAAGATTCCATAGATTGTCCGCGGGAACTATTTGGTAGTCCCGGGAAAATAGCAGTACACTGCATGTCAAAAGAAACACAGCTGCTGCAATCGTACTTCTCATAATATCGCTCCTCATGGTTATACGCTTAAATTATATAATACCGGTTTTCTATTACAACTGTTATTTTATATGGTTACAACATCAGGAACGGATCGGAGTATTTTTGAAACACAAAGATTTTATTACAACAGAGGGCGGCATCACTGCACCACGGGGGTTTACTTCCAGTGGTATTGCCGCGGGAATAAAAAAATCAGGGAAAAAAGATCTGGCTCTTCTACTCAGCTCTTCCCCCTGTACTGCCGCGGGTACCTTTACAACAAACAGAATCTGCGCTCCCTGCGTTACAAAAAACAAAACCATGCTTCCCGCTGATACCATACGCGCCCTTGTCTGCAACAGCGGCAACGCCAATGCCTGTACCGGCGCACAGGGGGTCGCCGACGTTGATTACATTACCCGGGCCTGTGAAGAAGCCCTTGATATCCCCGCCGACACTGTTCTCACAGCATCCACAGGGGTAATCGGCGAATTTCTGCCCCGCGAGAAAATTACAGATTCCCTTGGGGAAGCTGTAGAAAACCTGTCACATCAGGGGTCCCTGGAATTTGCCACAGCCATAATGACCACCGATACAGTTCCAAAGGAATACGCCCTCACCGTAGATCTCAGCAGCGGAACTGTAAGAATCGGCGGAGTATGCAAGGGAGCGGGTATGATTCAGCCCAATATGGCAACAATGCTTGGATTTATTACTACAGATGCCGCCGTGGACAGCTCTGTACTTTCCGATATTCACAGGGAGACAGTTCAGAACACATTTAATAATCTCACCATTGACGGAGACACCTCCACCAATGACATGGTAGTGGTATTGGCCAACGGAGCCGCCAATGTCAGGGCAGAAAGCAGCGCAGATCTCACTCTCTTAAAACAGGCGTTTTTTGCGGTATACAATACATTGTGCGCCCGCATTGCCCAGGACGGAGAAGGGGCCACAAAGCGCATTGAAATCAATGTTCGTCGTGGAAAGACCAATGAAGACTGCCGCCTGGCGGCAAAAGCTGTGGCAAATTCCAATCTTGTTAAAACAGCAATGTTCGGCAATGACCCCAATTGGGGACGGATACTCTGCGCTGTCGGATATTCAGGGGCAGAACTCACCGGGGACAGGCTGAATGTCTCCGTATGCGGCACTCCGGTATTTTCCGCGGGACGCCCCACAGATTTCTTTGAAAAAGAACTTTCCGGGAAGCTGCATGGCGCGGTGGTTGAAATTGATATTGATCTGGGTTTTAAAACTGATACACATGCCGTTGCACATACCTGTGACTTCAGCTACGAGTATGTCAGAATTAATGCCGAGTATCACACATAACTTTTTTATCACATATTGTTGAATAAACATATCTATGAATATATTTTACACCGGAATAAAACAACCGCAACAGATTTTCGAAAGGTAATATATGAGAAAAAGCACTATTTGGGGATTACTTTTTACCCTGCTCTTCAGCATAATGGCAGTATATTTTCTTATCCCCTCATACCGAGTTTACCGGGAATCCCCGGAAAAACAGAAGGAGATCCTGCGGGAAAACCCCCGTTTGGGTAATCAGATTCTCAATCTGGGCCTGGATATACGGGGAGGGGTGCGCATGGTTCTCGGCCTTGATCTTTCCAATCTATCCAAAGAGGAACAGGAGCGTATACGCCGTGATGACCAAACCATGGATAAGATTTATACGGTCATACAAAACCGGGTAAACGCCCTGGGCCTGACCGAGCCTATTATTCAGATAGAAGGGGATTCCCGTCTTATAGTAGAGCTTCCCGGTCTCAGTGACGAAACCATCGCAGAGGAAATGCTTGGCCGTGCCGCCCGCCTTGATTTTCATTTGGTGCGCACCAATGAAGACCAGCAGATACGAAACGTCCTTGACCGCATTGACCGGGCCCTTTCGGCAGGTTCAGACCAGGGGCAGGAAGATGGTGCTTCCGACGAAGTTGATGAACTCGACGAACTTGAATCCCTTGAAGCTATGGACGAAACAGAATCTGACACCGCAGATTCTCAGGAAGATACGCTTTCACAGGATGATGACTACGAGCCCGTTTTTTCCGATCTGATTTCTGAAATTGATGAAATGAGTGCCATAGCCCCTCATTCCCAAAAGCATACAATCGACTCCATTCTTGATATCCCCTCTGTGCAAAACGCCTTACAGGGCGGCATATTCCGCTGGGAGCAGACTCCCATAGTCAACTACCAGGGCGGAAGCGAAGACACTCTCCGCAATGATTCAGGCAGCCCGCTCTACCGGCTCTATTTTCTGAATGAGGAACCAAGCATGAGCGGAACCGATATGGAAAAGGCCGAGGCCACTCCGTCCCACCAGGGGATCGGATATCAGGTATCACTCAAGTTCAATACTCGGGGTGCGCGGGAATTCGGACGCGTTACGGGAAGAAACACGGGGAGACAATTGGCCATAGTTTTGGACAACACCGTATACTCCGCTCCGAATATTAACGAACGCATCAGCGGTGGGCAGGCTTCCATAAGCGGAAATTTCTCCCGTGAAGAAGCGCGTCAGCTTGCCATAGTTCTCGAATCAGGTGATCTTGAAGCCCCTCTGCGTATTGAACAATCCAGCACCGTGGGTCCTTCACTGGGCCGTGATGCCGTAAAAAGTGCCTTCCTTGCAGGGCTTGGCGGCCTGCTTGCAGTAATGCTTTTCATGGTTTTTTATTATAAACTCTCAGGAATTCTAGCCGTTACAGCCCTGATATTGAATATCATCTTTGTTATTGCAATCATGGCGAGTTTTGGTGCCACCCTTACCCTGCCGGGGATTGCCGGTCTGATTCTTATTGTCGGTATGTCGGTTGACGCCAACGTAATCGTCTTTGAACGCATAAAGGAGGAATTATCTGTGGGAAAAAGTGCGGCCAAAGCCGTTGATAACGGCTATGCCCGGGCTTTTGTTGCAATTATGGATGCCAATATCACCACGCTTATAACGGCATTTATCCTTTATAATGTCGGTTCCGGCCCAATCCGCGGCTTTGCCGTAACCCTCATAAGCGGTATTCTCGTATCCCTCTTTACTGCCCTCACCTTTACAAAAATGGTATTCCATTTTGTTCTCGGATATGGCGGTAAATCTAATAAAATTACGAAATTGAGCATATAAAAATAAGAAGGTATTATGAATAAGGAATTTAATATTAATTTTATCGGAAACCGAAAAACGGCATTTTTTGTGTCAGCTGTTTTTATCCTTGCCACGCTTATTTCATTACTTGTTCGCGGCGGATTGAACTACGGCATCGATTTTACGGGCGGTGTTTCACTGATTATTCCCTTTCCGGAAGATGAGTTAAGCCAGGCCCGGGATAAGACCGAAGAAATTCTGAATGATCTCAATTTCAATGATTATGAAACCAAGACCCTGTCAGATGGAGAATCATCCATGCTGCAGATTACTGTAAGCCAAAAGGATACAGACGATCCCACTCAGATCCGCCGAAGTATCGTGGGACAGCTGAATAACACCTACCCGGGTATCGGCGACCGTGAAATATCTGCAGAAGTTGTGGGCTCCCGTGTTGGACAGGAACTTCGCGGAAATGCCGTAAAGGCAATCATTCTCTCTCTTATAGTAATCATTGCCTATATTGCCGTACGGTTCAAATTTGCCTACGCCCTCGGTGCCATATCGGCACTTGTTCATGACATAATTATTGTAATCGGTGTTTTTTCGATTCTCGACTGGGAGATTTCTCTCCCGATAATCGCGGCACTTCTCACCGTTGTCGGGTATTCCCTGAACGATACCATTGTTGTTTTTGACAGAATCCGGGAGAACCTCAATGAACATAAGGATAAGGCTCTCAGCCTTTCCGATACATTAAATATCAGTATTAATCAAACTCTCTCCCGTACGCTTATCACCTCTCTGACAACCTTTGTTGTTGTGGGGGCAATCTTCATAGTATTTCTTCCCACAGAAAATGTTCTGAAATATTTTTCCGCAGCTCTTATGATCGGGGTAATTTCCGGTACATATTCCTCGATCTTTGTGGCCACTCCAACCCTGATATATCTCAATAAAAAATGGCCCATCGAAAAGAAATAATTATCTAAAGACAGCGCGATGCGCTGTCTTTTCGGATAATACCTATGAATACCACAGAAATTATTCTCCGCATACCGGCCATACTTATTGCCCTCACCGTGCATGAATATGCTCACGGATATATCGCATACCGCAAGGGCGACACCACTGCTTTTGAACAGGGGCGGCTCACCCTCAACCCCTTTCCCCATCTTTCTTTTCTGGGAACCCTGATGTTGTTTTTCGGCCCCATTGGCTGGGCAAAGCCCGTTCCCGTGCAGCCGGGACGTATGGAAAATCCCCGAAAAAGCATGGTCCATGTCGGTTTAGCCGGCCCCGTATCAAATATCATTCTTGCGGTAATCACGGGAATACTCCTGCATGGGGTTACCACTTCCTATGCCGGAGCAATTCTGGGAAACGCCCAGGGCTACACTATCTTCTTTTTCGTTTTTCTCTATATTATTAATCTGGGGCTCGCTCTGTTTAATCTCATCCCCGTCTCCCCTCTGGACGGATTTAATATCATTACCGGTCTGCTGCCACAGGATACGGCACTGGCCTATGCGCGATACACCCGCCATGCACCACACATTTTTCTGGGCCTGCTTGTGATTGAATGGCTCACCAGATACCCTGTTTTTTCCACCCTGATAGTTGGCCCGATTTTTACTCCCTGGTTTAGGTTCTGGAACAGTCTGCTCCTCCCCCGTGAAATAGCCTATTTTGTACAAAATCAAATTTTTTAATACCCATGCAGGGGCTTCGTATTTATTTTTACAGAGAATATTTTACAAAAGGAAAGGTGGGATTATGCTCCTTAAAACACGTCTTGCAACACTGATATGTATGATGGCAGGGATAATGATTTCCTGCACAGAAACTCCCAGGGACCCTCATGAGATTGTCCTTAAATATTTTACGGCAATGCAGGAAGGTGATATTGACAAGGCTGCAGAATTGGTGCACCCCGATGACGTTGAGCGATTTAAAAAAGAGTTTGCCGGTGATTTCACCGGGGAAGCAACGGAATCCTTTGCAGAAGCAGAATTTAAAATCATTCGTGATTCCATCTTTGACGACAGCACTCAAATGATGATTATTCTCAGATCCAGCTGGGAAGAAGGATTTGAAAACGATAACAGAGCCTACCTGCGAAAAGAAGACGGCCAATGGTATCCCGATCTTTTCAGAATACCCGACTATTATCAGGATTATTACGATCCAACACAGGATCCGGCTACTGAGAAGACGGAGGAATAATCTGTCGGTAATTCATATTGGCAGAAGCA
This sequence comes from Fibrobacterota bacterium, assembly GCA_051745755.1. GTDB lineage: Bacteria > Fibrobacterota > Chitinivibrionia > Chitinivibrionales > Chitinivibrionaceae > Chitinivibrio. The sequence goes on along the minus strand of JBNJEI010000006.1, from coordinate 14,493 downwards.
CGGTTTTGTCTTCTGCCTCTTGGATGGAGTGCTTCAACATCCTGAAAGAAAGCGTTTCCGGCACGGTTTTCCTGTGAATAGTCAAGAGGCACCGCCTTTGTTTCACTGTGGCCAGTATCAATCTGACCAACCGCAGAATCCAGACGTGAATGCAGGACCCCGAATCGGCGTTCACATTCCTTTTTGTGTACAAGAAATTCCCGATTAAAGCGAAGCAGCTCTTTTTTTATAATACTCTTCATAAGATGCAGTTCCCGCTTAAGCTGCAGCACCTCGCGTTCAAGATCAGTATTGGCGGCATGTGTCATAGTACTCTCCCACGTTACACGTTACTGTAAATGTACTTCAAATGTAATAAAACGAATGTTTTTTCTCACTTTTGTCAAAAAACACTGTAAAAAAAGCATAGTAACTACAGTCAATACGGCGTGTATCATTCGGAGGAATCCGGCAATATTCCTGATCCCGGCACCCTGTTTTTTGTGAGATACCGGGGCAAATATAACTCTTTTACAAAAGATCCGCCGCAAGCTGAGACAGGGTTGAACGTTCACCCCTGGTGAGGGTAATATGAGCAGCCGCGGAGGTATCTCTGAATTTGTCCACAACCTGCATAAGACCGCTTGTGATGGATGTTAATTGCGGATTATCAATCTGATACGGGTCTCCGGCAAGAACAATCTTTGTTCCTTCTCCGGCACGGGTCAAAATCGTGCGAATTTCGTGCAGGGTAAGATTTTGTGCTTCATCAACGAGGAGAAACTGGTTATGAATGGATCTCCCGCGAATAAAATTCAGCGGCTCTGCCACTATAAAGCCCATTTCCACAAGATCGGCAAAATTACGCAGGTTTGTGCGCCCCACCCTGCGATTTCTGAGCAGGTGATCAACATTATCCGATATGGGATGCATCCAGGGCCCCAGCTTTTCTTCCACAGAACCGGGGAGATATCCGATATCATTACCCAGGGGGAGGGTGGGCCGGGAGACCAGCACCTTATCATACACATCACAGTCAAGACTTTTATACAGGCCGGCAGCCAGAGCAAGAAGCGTTTTCCCCGTTCCGGCTTTGCCGATAAGGGAGACCAGAGAAATATCATCGTTAAGAAGCGCATCAAGGGCAAAGGACTGTTCAATATTTCGGGGAGTCAGCCATTCAGGTATCCGTGATGAGGCAGTAACAAGTGGAACCAAAGCATTTTGATGTGTATCATATCGGCAATAGGCAGTGCCGTCATTCTCACCGGTCAGTTTACTGTATTCATTGGGATAAAAGGAGCTTGAAAGGGCAAGGGGGGCACGGTTCTGAATTTTACTCACCTGCTCCTCTCCAACCCGCAGTTCAGTATACCCCGGGTAGAGATCTTCAGCACAGAATTTTCGCGGCTGAAAATACGACACGCGAAGAGATACTGCTTCAGCCCGCATATACTGAATACTGTTTCGTGTGGAGAGTACTACGTCATACCTGTTCTTTGCAAATTCCTGCGCCGTGGTAATAATCGTAGGATGCGCTGATGAATGTGGCTGCTTTGCATCGGCGTCAGGGCCATGGGAACTGTGGGGAACATAGACGATAATGGGAGCTGAGGACGCAAGGTCAGTGGAAATAAACCCCTCTGTTTTCAGACGCCGAAAAAGAGAAAAGAACTCACGGGAATTACGTCCTGAAGCTCCGTTTTTATGCCGATTTTGGGACACAGCTTCCAAAACATCCAATGTAAGCACCAGCTGTCGCGGCCCGTAATTATACTGCAGGGCAAGATAATCGCAGGAAAACACCGTTTCATCGGGTAGAATAATTTGCTTCATGGACCGCATCCTTGACCGTTGAAATTCTGAGTGCACCAAAGGGGCAGATATTTACACAGTTTCGGCACTCCGTGCATGCAGAATAGTCCACGGACAAATGCCGCTCCATGGACAAAGCCATGACGGGACATACTGCAATGCAGGTACCGCACCTGTCACATTTGGATACATCCACACTCACCATTGGGTCCTCCTACTTAAAATAAGTAATAATATTCTCATATATGCCGCGATCGGATGAATCAAGTTCATGGGGAGAAATTTCTGTTTTGACTGAATCGATAAGATCCTGCATATCCTCCCGGGGACGGGGATTATGGGCAGCATACCGCTCAAGAGCGAGGGTTGCAGTATTGAGTGCGTTATGATGAAATGAAGCAGCCATATACCGACGGGCAAGCAGAGCATACACATCTCCGGCAAGATAGTTTTCCTTCAGCGCATCAAAATACCGCGCCCGGCTCCAATACAAAAATCTGCTGTCGGGATACTCGTTCAAAAGCGAGTCCAGAAGAGGTTTTCCCTTTTCCAACTGGCCATTACGAATATATACATCAGCCAAAACCATTGCCGCGGCAGTGGACATAAATCGTGATTTATCCATACACTCAATAAGAGACGTAATACCTTCCTGTGTAGCATCGGGAAGCCAGAAAAGCAACAGCCGCAAACGATTCTGTATTTCCCCGCGCGCAAAGCCGTAGAACCCAATAAAATAATCTGCATCATAATTTCGGGGATTCATTGATTTTGATCTCTCAATTGTCTCAAGAGCTCCACGACCCAGCCGTATGCCGCGAAGATACTGGCCATCAAGGAGAAGAAAGGAAAAATAGGATGCCTGAAGAAATCCTTCAATCATCACCACATCAGATGTTGTGCGTGAAACGGTATCAATACGCTCCATACCGGCTTCGTAAACAGAATCAAACACATCCTTATGCACGGTTTTATTGCGGTCCAGAGATTCAAGACCGATGACAGCAACGCGCATATAATAGTACAGGAGATTATCCGGGGCAGAACGCAGCAAAGAATCACTGAGGTGATCAGCCCTGCTGAAGCGGCAGTTTACCAGAAGGTCATTTATCTGCGACGCCATTGTAACTTCACGGGGGGAAATTACATAGGAATATCCCGAAACGCACAAAAACAGCACACCGAAAACAACCTTATTCATCGCGGGGAACAAGGGAGGGATAGGAGACATGATACACTGTCCTGAAATACAGCACTGTTGCAGCTGCGATTATTCCTGCAACTATAATAAACAGAGGATACACAAGGCCGATCACCAGCATGGAAACAGCTCCGCCGCCCTTATACACAAGCTCTATTAGAAAACGGGTCTGACGCAGGATATATGCAATATAAAAGGGCATTACCCCCAGGCTGATTATCTGCGCCACAGCATCACCCTGCCAGAGGGCAAGAAAAAATGCACACCCAAGAAGAAGAAACCCAAGAATATGGGCTCTGAATGACCCCATATACACCGCTGTTGTAATTTTACTGTTCATTTTATCGCCTGGTATATCCGGTATGGTGGAGCTCACAGATCCTGCACACATAAAAAATATATAGGGCAGTGAAGCCAAAACTGCAGCCGTATCGAAGTGCCCCCGGAAACTGCTCATGTATCCTGCAAAAAAGGCAATCCCGCCATATCCAAGGCCGTTGGAAAGAAAATCAAGAACCGGACGGCCCATGAAATAAAAGGGGCGGACACAATAAACAAGGCCGAGTATCAGGCTGGCTGCTGAAAGGAAAAAAAGGTCATACAACCCGTGAAACAATGGCAGGGCAAGGGAAGCAAGAGCAAGGATACTCATCCAGAGGAATGCCGCCACGGGGGATATTCTGCTTTTAAGCAGGAGGGGAAAACCGCCGTTTTCACGGTCCACCCTGTAATCAACGAGCTGATTTAAAACATATACGGCTGCAACGGAAAGACAAAAGAGAAATATTTTGTACAAAACCTCCCACGAAAGCGGATTCAAAAATCCATTCGCAGCTTCAGCAGCACGAAATCCGAAAAGAGCAAATCCGATGACAGGTATAAAGAGAACAGGACGCGTTATAAAAATGAGATCGAGAATAAATTTCATCATCGCTCCTGGCCGAAAGCAGGATAACACAGTAAGAAACGTCTCCGGTAATACACTCTGCTCAAAAAAACAACAATAAAAACCACGAGGGCATAGAGAGGAATATATACACTGAGTATCAGTGACAGAAAAAGCACGGGCCAGCGGAACAGCACAAAGGCCCGGGTACTGTCATATACAAAAACAGAGCGCCAGAAAAGAATAACACTCACCGCGGAGGTGAGAATCATTACCCATGAATTATGCGGAAGAAAAAACGAAAAGATAAGGGAAAAGGTAACCAAAAGGGCAGAAAACACCACGGCATTCCTTTCGCCAAAGACCACGGCAAAGGTTCTTTTTCCACAGAGGCGGTCCCCTTCTGCATCAGCAATGGTTGAGGCCGTGTATACCGCAGCATTGGCAAATCCTGCGGCAAGAGAATAAAACACACCTGAAAAAATCTGAACATTGGGCTCAAGAAACTGTGCTCCGTACCAGCCGGCAAGATAGGTTAATACTCCGTGACCGAGAAAATTAGCAACCACGCCGCCCAGGGGATGATCCTTCAAAGAAAAGGGCGGCATATTGTAAAGGTATCCTAAAATAAGCGAGGCACCTATTATGCAGACACTGAAGCGGTCCAGAAAAATCACGGGAATTACCAGCGCTGCAGCGGCGGAACATACAACAAGCGTCCATGCCGTTGCCTGGGAAATGTAGTTTCGCGGGAGAAGAAAAAGCTTATTATTATTTTTATCAGTCTCTATGTCCGTAATCTGGTTAAGAACAAAAATGGAGATTACCGAGAGTGTAAAGGCTGCTGAAAGAGCAAAAAACTGCCAGGGGATTGTGCTGAGCGGCTGAAAGAACACAATATCAGATCCTGTTACAAGCCCCAGAACAAGCACAGACCACACGGGAATGAGCAATACGGGACGGCACAGGAAGAATATATCGCATATATGTAAAAAAAACTGTTTCATAATTCCTTCAGGTATCCGCTAAAGCCTCAGTAAAAATACCTCTGAGACAAATAAATATCAAACATATTATTTATATTGACATATTTACCGTGCATTGTTTATTTTCTGTCGAAATAATACTACATAAGGAGAACAGGATATTATGCCTCAGCATAAATCATGTAAAAAAAGAATGAGTGTAAGTGCCAAGGCCCGTGTACGCAACAGAGCGGTTCGCTCAGAAGTTAAAACTGCCATCAGAAACGTCAAACGTGCCGAATCCACTGAAGATGCCCGTACTGCATTGGTAAAAGCCTTTTCAGTACTTGACAAGGCAGTTAAAAAGAAGGTTATTCATCAAAACAAGGCGAACAACCAAAAATCAAAGCTTTCCGCGGCGGTATCAAAACTGGCATAATAATTCCCCGCTGTAAAAACTCATTAGGAGCTGTCCCGTGGACGGCTCTTTTTTTTGTAATATGACACAACTGAAACAATGTCTGTATACAGAAAATAATAAACGGCTGATTTGGACTATTGAAAATAAGAAAGTTTGTGGTAGCGGGAGGAGGATTTGAACCTCCGACCTTCGGGTTATGAGCCCGACGAGCTACCAGACTGCTCCATCCCGCGATATTGATGCCCCAAATATATAATCATAACACATTCAGTGTCAAGTTATAAAATAAAACTTTTTTTCACAATTGCTTTAAACTGCCGCCATTTTCTTTTTTTAAATACTATTTTTCAGAGTGCAGTAAATTGTTAACCCTATCAGGACAGGTACCTATGAAATCCATCCTTATCCTTTCTCTCTGCATTGCATTCTTTTCCTGCCAAAACGACAATGCTGAATTTGACGCGCCGGAACCACACACGCCCGCAGCAGAAGCAGATGGTCCAAACCTCCTTCATAGCGGGGCAGATTGGCATCCCGCGGCGGATACCACAGGCTCTCTAATCGATACCGGAGATGCCATGCAGATTGATTCTGTTATCACCGTACATTTTACTCTTGCCCAAAAAACAACCGAAGAATGGCCCTATGTGGAGCTTATCTGCGATACGGAAGACGATTTCAGGAATACGGAAACCATTACCATAACCTACACATGCGATACTCCGCTTATTCTCAAATTGTCTCAAAGTGACTTTGGCTATGAAGGTAATGAGACCTATGCGCATTATGAATATGTTCTCCCTGCAACAGAAGACTGGTCAAAGCAGACCGTACATATTTCTGATTTTGAGCAACCGGAATGGACCCCTGCTGAATCACGTGACATTCCTCTGAAGCTTGAAAATTGTGATGCCCTGTATCTGACCCCCCAATTGGATCCCCAGGTCGGCGGGGAAAGCACCCTTTCAGTAAAACACCTGGTAATCAAATAAGCGTATCGCTGTACAGGAGAGAAGAAAAACCATGTTTTCTCCTCTCCTGACTTACCTCTGGTCTGGATAGGGTGTTTTTCCCCATCCCAGGATACCCTGCCATTTGCAAATACGACTATATTCTAAAATCACACCTTTTTCCCATCTGAATACCAGCAGAAAATTCTATTTCCCGGAAAACACACCCCGTTCCGGTACCATCTCAGCGGTACTGCTGCAGCCCGGAAAATATGTTTTAGGATACAGGTATGCACGTGTGTTCCGCACCCACAAAACGTGAGAGGTATACGCATTACTGAGGATAATCCTCACTGCCAACACCGGTTATATTCCTGCCGGGAGGAACATTTTATACCTGCTCATACCGGCTGGCGTTACTGCTGAAGAAATATACAGAATACACACAAAAGTACCGGATTTTAATACGGGGGCACTGGGAGTTTTCATTGGCCCGTATGGAAATGTCCTGCCTACTTTGGAAAAACGCAGATAATGGCCCTGAACATAAATGCTGACATCCTCCGTCTTCATAGTTACTGACAGGGATACCAGCTTCAGAACTGAAAAGGATCTTCCTTCCGCATATCATTGATGCTCAGGAATCACTCAGGTGCTCCACCGGCATCTTCAATACGCCCATAGAGCTCAACCCGGTTTCTCCCCGCGTCTTTTGCCCGGTAGAGAGCTTTATCCGCCTTTTTTATCAGGTCTTCCTGCTTCTGAGCATCCCGATCGTACAGGGCAACACCAAAGCTCATGGTAATATGAACAGTCTCCCCCGTACTGGTTTTAAACACCAGGGATTCCACGTCTTTTCGTATACGCTCGGAGGTTTCATACGCCTCTGAAAGAATACTGCCATACAGAATAAGGGCAAATTCCTCACCGCCGTAACGGGCTGCAAAATCAACCCCCTCGCGTATACCTCCACTCAGAACCGCACCGATTTTGGCCAGCACAGCATCGCCAAACTTATGTCCGTAATTATCGTTTACCAGTTTAAAGAAATCGATATCGCAGATTACCAGGGCTACGGGGATCTTCTGAACAGTGGAGCCGTTCTTTCCCGCAGGAGAGGTAAGACGATGGGACCGTACGATGGCCTCATGAAGGAGCCGTTCGAAATGCCGATGATTGTAGAGACCGGTCAATCCATCACGAATAGCCAGATTCTCCTGCTGCCGCAAAAGCAGAATTTTTTCCATGGCTATACTGGCAGATGAAACCAACTGCTTCATATTTGTTATATCCTTGGCTCCGTATTTACCTTTCACTCGGGATTCAAGGAGAATTACCCCGGTATTGTTTCCCAGCCCCAGGGGGAATGCAACAAAAGATCTGAAACCACTGTCCTTTATTTCGCTGGAAGAATAGCGGACCTCGTATGATCCCTGCAAAAAATCCCGGCATAGAACATCCAAATCTCTGCCCTCGTCCACTTCCGAGTGATAAAAGAGTGAAACGATGGATGAATCCTTTGTGGAAAAGCTTAAATTTTCAAAATTCTGAGCTCCTTCCCCCTGGGCAAATACAACCTGCGCAGTTTGGGAATCAGCATTTTTGACAGAAATAGACAACCGGTCATACCCGAATGTTTCGTGCAGAATATGAGACAAATCCGCAAAGAGATCTGATAGATTTTTTCGAGCCATGCATTTTTGCGACCACTCATTCACCACAGCCACCTCTTCATGAACCAGGCTGTGCATCTTGTACAGATACGCATAGTACAGAGATCTGCCCAACAGTTTCCCCGCCGCGGAAAGCCACTCGGTATCATTTGTATCAAAGGCTTCTTTTTCTGTACTGTCAACCACGATAACCCCCGAATTTTTCACCGCCTTAAGCGGTACCATCATCAGTGATTTGACATTCTTGCAATCCGAATAATAGTCTATACGCTGACTCTTTTTTATATCCGGAATGCACACGTCATATACATCACCGTTGATATATGAGCCCAAAAGCCCCTCCCCCTCGGAAATAACAGCACGGGGGATAAGTGAAGATGACTTGCTGATACAGCTCCGCAGTACATAGGCTGTACCGGATCGGGGCAAAAAAACCGCCGCCGTATGGGGGTGAAACTTTTCTTCCACAAGCACCAGAAAATCTGAAATATAGTCTTCAATGTCCTTTTCAAAGCTTTGCCATTCGCGCATCTGATGAGCTCCTCCCAGGGACGTAGCTGCGGGGGAAATCTCCCGCGAGGCAATCCGCTGGGCATTATCATAAATACTGTCGCGGCCGGCTTCTGTATTCTGTTGAGAGGAATATTCGCTGCGAAAATCCCGTCCAACACTGATAAAGCCACAGTAAATCAGCAAAACCACCAAAACAACCAGTGAAAACACGGGGGTAATAAAATAAACTCCCAGGGCAGTGATGATACCGCCGATCAGAATTTTAGTATTAATTGCCATTGACAGCTCCCCGTACGGTATCAAGTAGTATAGTCTGGGAAAGAGGCTTGAGAAGAACATCGTAAAAACCGATGTCCCGAAGGCTCTTCTCCTGTATGGTGGCAGAATTGAATGACGTAACCACAATGACGGGGATATGAGCGGTATCTGGCATATTCCTGCAGCGGGTAAAAAACTGAATGCCGTCCATCACAGGCATCATTATATCCACAAGAATGCAGTCAACAAGCTCTTTTTTTAATAAGGACAGGGCATCAAACCCATTTGATGCAGTTACAATATCAAATTCCCCGTAGAGAAAAATTTCAAATAAATCCAGAATATCCGGTTCATCATCAATCACCAACACCGTTTTTTTATCACTCACTTTGAAACACTCCAGTACATATAAAATCCGAGAAACAGAAAAAACAGATTACCTCCGCCTGCTGCAATGAGGGGATGGATAACACCGTTCTCTCCCATCATCAACAGCACCTGGACCAAAACCCAGTACAAAAGAGTAAGAGCAACCCCTTTTCCAAAATGTACCGCCCGGTTTCCCCCGCCGGTTTTTACCGAAACGGCAATACCTAAAAATATAACCACAAGGTTCATCCAGGGGAGAAAAAAACGAAAGTAAAGCCGGGCTTCATATTTTGCCGGATCTTTGCCCTGCTGCTCGTACTGTTCTATAACACGTTGTAATTCAGCAATACTGGCATTACTGCTTCCATGCACAGTCTCAATCATTTTTTTCGGTCCCTCTTCCAAAGGACGCAGGGTGGACGTATCCTTCTGTTCATACGCAAGATGCCCCTGGGGATTGATATGCCATATATCGGCATTATACGCCATCCACTCTTCAGTGAGATATTCAACCTTTTCCACAAAGGAAATTTTTTGAGGGGCCGTGCCGGAGGAAAAATTAAAAATTGTCACATCATCCCCTCGTGGCGGAACCGTCTGAAGATGGCGAAAATGATACATGGTGTTACGGCTGTCGAAGAAGAAGAAATCATGGTTGTATTTCCGTGTCTGAGAAGGCAGTTCCTCCCCTCGTCTTCGGGCAGAGAATACACTGAGCAGCCGGGAGGTCTCCGCGTCCCTTTCGGGGAAGGCGAAATCCGTAATAAAAAATGACAGGAGGGACAAAAACACACCACACAGCACCAGGGGAAAGGTCACCGAGACCATACTCCTGCCCGCCGCACGAATGGCATCAATCTCACGTGTCCCCTGAAGGCTCCCCATGGTAATCATGGCGGCAAGAAGTCCCGTAATGGGAAATAGTATGGCCACAAATCCCGCAAGAAAGTTAAGATAATACTCTACAAGCTCGCCAGATAAAGCCCCTTCCAGACGATTCATATCCGTAATATAGTCAATAACCACAGTAAGCCCCGTCAGCCCCAAAAATATCACGGCAAACATGGTAATAAATAAAACGAGAATATAGGCGGGAATAATTTTAAATATTTTCTTGAAAACCCAGGAAGGAAAAGCGAATAAATACCCTGCTGCATACAGTATATTTTCAGTTATCTTTTTAGCAAACCGTTGCTCTCCCCGTAGAAGGAATTGTGCGATTCTTCTGAGAGGTACAAGGATTTTGTTTTGAAGTATTCCCCGAAGAAACAGAGTTTTTCCCCGCAGGAGTATAGTGATCAGATACAGAGAAAAACAGGTGATAAGTATATTCCCGGACCACATCGCCACCGCAGGAGAAACGATCCCTTCATCACCGAAATACTCTCCCGCAATAAGCAGCGCATAGTAGATTACGAAGAAAATAAAACTGTAAACTGCGCCGATAACAGCCGACCCGCTTTTGGTAATTATTCCCAGAGGAGGGCCTAAAAGAGCAAAAACAAGCACCGCTGCGCCGAGAGCAAACTTTTTGTGATACTCCACCATATAACTGTCACTATCGCGTTGCCGCCGCTCTATTCGTCCTGCACGCATAGCAGAAACACTTCGCTCCATAGTCAGAGAACGATGCGGATAAATACGGTTGTCACTGCTTTTCAACGAGTCGATAAAACCCCGAAGAGACGAAAATGCAGCGTCATCAGACGCGCGGGCAGTATCATAATACGACTGAATAAACTCAATATATCCGTCAATCTCCTCTTTGTGGCTTGCGGTATATTCCCTGATATCCGCTTCCATTTCACGGGCACCCTCCACAAGCTGAGCAGTGCTTTTCTCCCGCCCCCCGCGGCTTCCACCGGCGGACCTGCTGAAATTACTCTCGATGTTCTCTATGTACACCTGGTGGCGGGTAAAACGCATATTATAAAAATTACCGTCAGGGCCCTTACTGAAGACACTTCCGGAAAAAAGAGACAGTTCCACAAACTTCTCATCCTCCGTCAGAAAAATTGTTCCGCTGTCGGCCACGGTCAATGAATTAATCTGCCCCTGCTCACGTTCAAATATACGTATATCATTAATTTTACCTGAGGAATGATCCACAGAATCAACCAGCAGCGCATAGCCGGGAAAATCTTCCAAAAGGACCCCTTCTTCAATCATTGCCGCAGGTCGTTTGCGAATAATATCACGGAAAAGAGTTGCCGCATGATGATTTGCTTCGGGAAGTATCTGGTCCGTAAAGAAAAAGAGCAGAACCCCCACTAAAGCCCCAAAGGAAAGAAAGGGCGGCAGAAAATCAAGAATACTTTTTCCCGAAGCCTTCAGGGCTACAATTTCATTGCGCGCCGAAAACTGACCAAAAACAGTAAGAATAGCGACGAGAAACGCCATAGGCATGGACAGAACAATAATCGCGGCCATGCGCACAAGCATAAGCTCACAAATAACCAAAGGAGCCACGCCGCGGTACATAACCTGGGGAAGAATCGATGCAGCAAGCTGCATAAAAAACAAGGTGGTTATCACAAGAAAGGAATAGAGGAAGGGGCGGAGAAATGTTTTCAGAAAATAGCGATAAAAAATCATTTATAATCCCTTGCGGCCCCGGTACACAACACCTCTAATATACATCGATAAAGCACCAAAGAGAGGACTCACACATCCTTTGATCTAAATTCCTAAAACGGCCTTTGCAGTTGTAAAATATATAAGCAGCCCCGTTATATCAACGGTGGTGGTAAGGGCAGGACTTGCCACAACAGCAGGGTCAAGTTTCAGTTTTGATGCTGTTAGGGGCAGGAGGGCTCCGATAACGGTGGAACTGATGACCTGAATCGCAAGACCGAGGGCTATGGCAAAGCCGATAATATGCAGGGAAAAGCTTTCCGGTATGGCAACATTATGAGACAGAAAATGTACCCGGCCCCACGTAAGAACCCCAAGCACTGTGGCAAGAAGAAGAGATATCCTCAATTCCTTGAATACCACCCGCATAAAATCACGTGTACGCACTTCATTCAGGGCAAGGGCCCGAATTATAATGGTGGCGGACTGGCTCCCCGTATTCCCCCCGGTATCGGCCATCATGGGCATATACAGGGCCAATATCATAAGCTGATCCAGGGTTGCTTCAAAATGATGAATAATGACCCCTGAGGCAAGGCTCAAAACCGCAAGCCCCACAAGCCATCCGATCCGATCGGTAAAATGGGTCCAGATTGATTTTTTCAAATAGGCACGCGCTTCGTGCTGGCCGGATATAGCCATAAGCTTTTCAATATCCTCGGTCTGTTCCTGGGTGATAATATCCAGGGCGTCATCGTGGGTAATAATCCCCAACAGACAGTCCTTGTCGTCTACCACGGGAAGAGCCAGCAGATCGTATTTCTGAATTTTTCGGGCCACTTTTTCCTGATCATCCATGACATGGCAATAGACAAGATCATGGGACATAATATCCTTAACCCGCGCCCGGGGAGCAGCGAGAATAATATCCTTGAGAGAGACAAAACCCATAAGCCGCCGGTGTGTATCCAGTATATAGGCATAATAGATGGTTTCCTTATTGGGAGCCTGAAGCCGGAGTTTACCCAAGGCCTGATCCACCGTGTCATGAGCTAAAAGGGCAACATATTCTGAGGTCATCACCGACCCTGCTGTTCCCTCATCATAGGAGGAAAGTCGAATCACATCGTCACGTTCGGCCTGGGCCAGGGCCGGCAAAAGAAGATTCTGAGTTTCTTCCGAAAGCTCTTTAAAAAGATCGGCGCGGTCATCGGCGGGCAAATCTGTAAAAATCTGTGACAGAGCTTTCCTGTTCAGGGATTCAGTAATTTCGATTTGGGTATCCAGGGGGAAATACCCAAAGATCTCAACGCGCAGATCGGACTTAATCAAAAGAAGTATTTCCCAGATTTTACGCGGTTCAAGAGAGGCAAGCATATCGGCAATCTCCGCCGGATGCTTTCCGCGGCAGTATTCGTTTATCTGAGAATACTGATGGTTCTCAAACAATTCCTCAATGCTGTTTTTATATGCCGTCTCAGACATGCACACCTCCTCGTGAGCAGGATCCTGACAGGGGATCCCGCGAAAAATATCTTATCAGCACCGATTATATAAAGCTCTTTTTTTCATTCCGGTTTATTTTATCATAAATCCGAAAAAAAACAGCCTTAAATCTTACTGTCCCGCACATATACGGCATGGGTATGCCCCCAGCGGTCTACATTTTTCTCAAAACGAAGACCGCAGTTTTCTGCAACACGGACGGATGGTGTATTTTCGGGACGAATAAGGGAAATAATGCGTGGAGCTTTAAGCACATCAAAGGCATAGTTTATACTGGCCCGAGCAGCTTCCGCAGCATACCCCTGTTTCCAGTATGCAGGAATAAGGGCATAACCGATCTCTATCTCATCAAAACCGTCCACGTCTTTTTGAAGAATGGGCCCGCAATATCCCAGTACTGCGTCATCACTTTTTCTGATCATCTTGTAAAAACAATATCCCTGATCTGCATAGAACCCCCGAACCATATCAATCCATTCAGCAACCTTCTGCGTATCCATTACCTCCGGAAAATATTTCATTGCCGCAGGATCTGAAAAAAGGGGCAGGAACGTTTCAACATCCGTGTGTTCAACTTCAGTCAGCCAGGTCCGACCTGTTGTTATTATCGGCGTATTCATAAAAACCTCACGAAAAAAATCTGTAACGCATACCTCTAAAACATATATTATCCACACAAACCGCCGCATTAAATCTGTTTGAGATTTATATTTATTTTCGTCATTTAAAAGAGGGTATGGCCATGAGTTTAAGTAAATTTCTGCAATCCCCATCTGTTCTGGAGGAAATACAAAATAAGGATTTTCATACCATAAAAAGCATTATCCTTGAAAAAGGCCGGCACTGGTATCAAAACCATCCCGAAGAAGAAGATCTTATTATCGGAAATCTCTCTGCCCTGGGAAAAAAACCGGACACCGATCTTGTGGAAGCAGTCAGGGAAGGAATCCTTATTCATTATGCAGAAAAAATTATGGCCCTCTCCTGCGCGCCCTCTACGTTTTCCCGCTTTATTGATGATAATATCGATTATTCTGATGCACTGAAGACACTCCAAAGCTGCACGGAAGATACGGGCATACTCATGGCAACCCCGCATTTCGGCGGTGTGGAATTTGCCACCCCCACTCTGGCAAAAATGGGCTATACCACAAATGTTGTTCTCAAATTTACCACCCCCGATCTGTCCCGTAAAATTCGCTCATATGCCCAGGAAATGGAAAAAAGCGCAGATTTTTCCCGAATAAATTTTATTGAACTGGGAAAAAAAGAGACCGCCGGCGCTTTGGATATGTACGCCGCTCTCAGAAGAAAGGAGCTCCTCTTTACGGTTTTTGACGAGGAAACAGAATATTCAACGGAAGTGGAATTATTTGGAAAACG
>JBNJEI010000005.1:0-70143 GCA_051745755.1 Fibrobacterota bacterium | reverse complement strand
TGTGCCCAAACGGGTATCAAATCTGCGAGGTCGATACCCGCTTAAATGACTCTTACGGGTTTTACTATGCTCATGTTTTGAAGCTCCCAGGCGTGATTCCACTTCAGCCTCCATCATGCGATCCATCAACCATTGTAACATTGACAGCAAAGGGTCTTCTTCAAACACAAACTCTGTCAAAAGTCTTCGATAAAGTTCTTTGTTGCTAATTTCCATTTGATATGCCTCCTTATTGCATAATATGTATCAAAGGAAAATTGCGAACATTAATTTACATTACCTTGCTTTAGGTCTAAGTGATGAGAGTGTGCACAGGTTGAAAAGAGCACTCAGGAAGGCGACTACCCGTCGTCGTGGAATCAGTTTGGCACAGCTCATCACGGAGCTGAATCAAAAGCTGAGAGGGTGGCTCAACTATTTTCTATATGTAGAAATGAGGGGAAAGATGACATCAATAGCGGGATGGCTTAAACATCGGATACGCTGTTTTCGCTTAAAACAGTGTAAACGGGCGAGTGGCATATTCCGCTTCTTCCAATCGCTGGAAATTGCCAAGGATAAAAAGCGACAGATAGCGGTTTCAAGGAAAGGATGGTGGCGTCGATCCTCAGCTCCACAAGCGCATATGGGAATGAATAACAAGGGGTTCAAAGATAGTGGGCTATTTGATTTGATGGGATTTTCCAACCGTCACAAACGTGAAGAAACCGCCCTATACGAGAGTACCTACGGTGGTGTGAGAGGTCGATGAGGAAGAGCTGATCACACTCCCTCATATTCTACTCGATTCAAATCATATATTTAAAATATTGAAGCATTTATCTTCTTTGGACTTTTTGTCAACACTTAAACCGAGGTCTATCCTATTTTTTCTGTGTACCCTCCATCATGTTTCTATATTGTCAATATGTTGTGTGTACAATCCCGTGGGAGGGGTAGTGAGAATTATTACAATTTTCCTAGAATCTATTTTTTATGAGTTGAAGTTACTATGTGCCTACTTCAATTCCTCAGCCCTGTACAATAACATTTGTGAATACAACCTAAATACTATTTTCGGAGGGTAACCTATGAGATGTGAGAATTTATTCAAAGTAGTGGTATTAATTACATTTTTACTGCTGAGTATATCCCCGGCCCGGGAGATACCTGTGTCGGCAGTAATGCGTGGAGGATCGCTTCCTGCAACCTTGAGCAGTGAGGGGTTGAATACCGCAGAGCAACGGGCTCTTCTGGTGCATTCAGCCCGTATTGATACAGCCCAAATCCCTGCTCCCGGAATTTTGGGGTATCACGATGATTCATTCAGCGAGGAAGACGTTACGTGGCATCGTTTTGAGCTGAATCCCCAGGCGGCACGTTTTATTCATCTTATCCCTGAGGGAGACGGCCCTGTACGGGTCACCATGGGATGGGAGGATGAGTCCAGTGAACTGGATATGCGTCTTACCTCTCCGTCCTTCTTCGGACGTCCTCTTACGGTAAATGAAAAGGGCCTTGTAACCCGCGGAGATAACAGCAGCCTGATGGCAGAGCGTGTTGATATTCCCTCAGGTGCGGTGGATGAAGAGTTCACCGTGCAGATAACAGGACGGGACGGTGAACTCTTTGAGAAAAACAACACTGATGCAGGTCCCCGTAAGGCATTTCTCCTTATAAGCGGTGCACGTCTTTCCAATCAGATGAAGCAGCAACAGGCCTTTACCGCTCAAATGAAGGAGCAGTATGCTCAGGATCGACTGGAAGTGGATGCCTATGTGGAAAAACACAATATACCCGTTCGTGAAGAACTTGACAACGGCAGGGTTCGTGAGATTGTGAGAATAGAAGATGGAAAGCCGGTATATTACTACACTATGAATTTGGGTGCAGCACAAACCTCCCATGCGGATAAAGTCTGGCCCGGCGGCGGTATGGATATTTCCGTTACGGGGAGTAATCTGCCGCCCTTAGGCATTTGGGATGAAGGGCCCGTACGCGCAAGCCATCAGGAGTTTGATGGACGGGTTACTGTTGTTGATCAGGGAAGTAATTCCGCTCATGGTACGCACGTTGGTGGAACCATGATTGCTTCCGGGGTGAACGGGAGTGCAAAGGGTATGTCCCATGAGGCGAGTCTTCGTTCTTACAATTGGAACAATGCGGTGGAGCAGATGGCCAACGAAGCATCCAGCAACGGAATGCTTGTATCCCAGCATTCCTACGGGGTTCCCGAAGATTATACCTATGGTAGAAGTGCGGAAGACTGGGACAATATGCATTTGAATTATCCCTATAAACTGGGCTCAAAATCTGCTGCAAATGAAGGAGGTGACTGGACTGTTACCGACGCAGGTAATGCCAAAAACAATATAACCATCGGCGCCATAGATGAAATCAGTGGGGGATGGGAACGCCCCGGACAGGCAAGTATTGCCGGTTTCAGCAGCCGCGGCCCTGTGCGGAATTCCAATAACCGGATAAAACCGGATGTTGTGGCAAAGGGGGTTAATGTATATTCTACCGGGCACAACAGCGATGACGGATATACGGGAATGAGCGGTACCTCAATGGCAGGTCCTGCGGCAGCGGGTATGCTGGGTTTGATGCAGGATTATTACTATCAGACACATGACAAATCATTTATGCGTTCCACCACCCTGAAAGCACTGGCAATTCATACGGCGGGTGAAGCCGGCACGGAAGGTCCCAATTCCACATACGGATGGGGCGTGGTGCATGTCCAGCGTGCTGCTCGCCTTATCGGTAAAAATGGCGGCGGTGAGGCCGGATTTATTCAGGAGCTGACCCTTAATAATGACGAGACTCTTGAATTTGAATATTCAGGAAGCGGTGAAGAGGAAATTGCTGCGACAATCGTATGGATGGATGAAGCGCAGGTAACCCTGGTTGATGACATTGATTTACGTGTTGCCGTGGATGGCGAGACATATGAGCCATGGTATATAAGCGGTACGGGAGCAGCAAGCAAGGGCGACAATACGGCAGACAATGTAGAACGGGTGAATACTGGGGTTACCCAAGAGGGGGCTTCCGTTACTATCGATATTTCCCATAAGGGAAGTCTGACCGGTAACAGCCGCAAGCTCTCTCTTATTGTATCAGGTGTAAGCGGAGATGAGCCGGAGTATATTACGATTCTTTCTCCTTCAGAAAATGAAGAACTTATGGCAGAATCGGAACACACTATCCGTTGGGAAAGTGAAGGTGACATAGAGAATGTCCATATTGAATGGGGCCATGCAGAGGGAGAGTGGTCAACAGTGGAGAGTTCGGCTTCCAACAGCGGGACCTATACCTGGAATGTGCCAGACACATCCCATGACCAATGTGCTCTGCGTATCAGTGAAGTAGACGGTGATGTCTCCGATCAGGTGGAGTACTTCTCTATTTCTCAGAAACCCTCAATCTCTGTTCCCGAATTGGTAATTGATACGAGCCTGAGAAATAACGAGGAAGCGTTTTTCGATCTTGATATAGAGAATGTTGGTCGGGGTGTGCTCAATGCCGACCTGTCTCAGACATCATCCCCCTCTGACCTTATAGAAGCTGCCGGGTGGAGCGCCGATGCAGATGATTTTGGTTCAGAAATAGATACGGCAGGCGGTATTGTTCAAAACGGCACTGCGTCGATGGGATATTCCATCGTGGAACAACCCGATGATGATTCCTGGCCCTGGGCTATTATGACAGCATCACTCGACCAGGATTTTACCGGGCTGGAACACATCGAAATAAGCTATACCAGTGACCATGAGGTAAGCCTGCTTCTGGATCAGACCGGTCTGTCTGAAAGCGGAACTTCCCACCGGGCGGTATTGCCTCCAAGCGGTTCAGTAAAAGATACTGTATTAAGTGTTGCGGGAGACTTTTCTCAACCGGATTGGGTGGATGAAACAACGCCCCTTGACCTTTCTGAAGTGGAAAGTGCGAGTTTCTCAATTTCGCCGGAATACACAAGTGAAACCGTTGGGGACATAGTGGTTTCCTCCCTGAGTTTTGACGGTATGGATTTGCCCGATACAGAAAGCCCCGTCAGTCTGGACAAAACCGAGCTGGAAATAGCCGGTGAAAGCAGTGAAACTGTTCGCATTTTCCTCAGCTCAGGAGACTATGATATCGGTGAATATTCTGATACAGTGGTGATTACCCATAATGATCCCGATACCGATGCCATACGCATCCCTGTCCGGCTGGATATTATTGAAAACCGGAATCCTGAGTTTGATAATATACAGACCGAGTACGACCTTGATCCGGGAGATGATTTTGAGCTTGAGGTCTCCGCTTCCGACCCTGATGATGACGCCGTAACACTGAGTACGGAAGAACTTCCGGACTGGCTTTCCGCGGATGATTCAGAATCGGGCGTGCTGCGGATTACCGGCAGTACCGATGACAGCCATGCCGAGATGAATTATTCCTTTCAGGTTGCTGCTTCCGATGATTTTGATCCCGTGGGACAGGCAGAGCTGGGAATTACTATTAAGGTAGGTACGGATATTGTGGAAATAGATACCGTATCGGGATCCCAGAGGGGAATTTTTCCCGCTCAGAACCCGGGACGTCTCTCTGCAGAGAGCTTTGACTTTACCGTAATGACCGGAAAGCCGGCAACGGTTCGGATTGTTATCTATGATAATCTGGGCAATATCCTTGATGAGCAGGAGAAATCCGGTTCCACTGCCACAGGGCACGTTCTTTCCTGGGATATGCGCAATCTTTCGGGACAGAAAGTCGGTGCGGGAAGCTATCTTATTGCAGCGGAGATTACCTATGAAAATGGTATGGGTACGACACTTCGCCAAATGGTCGGTCTGAAAAAATAGACCTATACTACATACAGACATCCCGTGCGGGGGTGTCTGTATTCTCAGAATCACAGGCAAAAAACTTAGCAGCCCGTGATTAATCGTTACATATGTCTTCCACAGAGTTATCATTACAGTCAATTACTGTGTAAGGATGTTCCTGTTTAAATTTTTTTACGGTACTTCAAAAAGGAGATTTGTATGGTGGGAAAGAACTGTGTTGTTGCAGTCTGGATGTTGCTGTATGTAAGCATGATATATGCAGATGTACAGTTTCAGATCAATTATTCCTCTGATATGCCGCATGCTCTGTCGGATACCAGAGTGGAATCCATGGTTTCAGAGGCCCTGGATTTGGACGACGATGAGTATTTTGAGGCCCGCGTACTGGTTACTGCTGCACATTTTGATGTGGTGGCATTGCGTTCAGATCGCTACTCCGCGGAATTATTTCGTCTGTTTGTTGAAGACACCGTGGTGAATCGTGTGTCAGAAGAATTGTACGATGATTTTTTTGAAGAATCGAAAGAATTCGATTCTGATGATAGCGCCTGCCCTGCGGAGACATATAATTGCCCCGATCCGGATGTGCAGGTGCTACTTTCAGCAATAATGGAATTTCCGGATGCTTATCAAAATGCCCGGGCCGCCCGGGATGCACTTCAAAATGCCGGGGTAAATGTAGTTTATCTAGAAGGTCGGGAGGAAGCCAAAACGACAATACTGAATTATTTATCCTGTCCCAATCTTGTCATGTGGGGGCGTATCGGTCATGGTGATGAACGCGGTGCTGTCCACCTGGATGACGGATCGTCTGTTTCTGCACGGGATCTGAATTCCGCCCGGGTTCAGGATCGGGTCTTTCCCTTCAACTGTTGTTTTGTGGGAAACAGTTCACTGTCAACGGCATTTATGAACGGTGGTGCTACGTATATGGCGGCAGGGAATAATGTTCCGCTGTACGTAGGAACATCTGAACCTGCATGGCGGGGGTTTGTTGTGAGCACGGTGAACGAAAGAATGGATTTGGAAACCGCCTGGCAGAATAAACAAAACGCAAGCTCTCAGGATGACTGGGCATTAAATATAAAAGACGGCGGACCGCACTATATCGATCTTGACGGTGAGGATATGGTGGAATTGACCATAACAGCAGAAAACGGTATGGTGACAACGGATCCCGAAGGCACCCGTTTTGAAGAAGGTACCGTTGTTGAGCTTCTGGCTGAACCCGAATACGGATATAAATTCAGCTCCTGGAGCGGGGATGCTTCCGGTCAGGATAATCCCGTTCATATCACTATGGATGAAGACAAAATGGTTACTGCAGGTTTTGAGGAAGCCACAACATATTCCCTGAATATTTCTTCAGAAAACGGAAGTGTCTTGGTTGTACCCGATCATGATAGGTTTGTGGAAGGTGAAGAAGTTACGCTCCATGCAGCTGCAGATATGGGGTATGTGTTTTCTGAATGGAATGGAGATATTACAGGTGGAGACAATTCTGTTACTCTCACCATGGATTCTGATAAAGATGTACGGGCTGCCTTTACTGAACATTCCTATACTGCAATGAGTCAGGCTGACCTATCTGTGGAATCATTTTCTTCCGAAGATTTGTGGGGTGATGGAAGACCTGCTGCTAATGTTCTTGATGGATCTATTGATAATGCCTGGTTTACCCATTGGGAAGATCCGGCGGAAGTCCATCCGCACGAAATAGTCCTGGCCATTGACAGTGCCGCTGCCATTGGAGGTCTTCAGTATACGCCCCGTCAGGACAGTGAAAACGGCAGAATAGCGAAATATGAATTGTATGTCAGCTCCGATGGTTCAAACTGGGGCGAGCCGGCAGTCACGGGAATGTGGGATAATTCTGCAGAGGTACAGGAAGCAGCATTTATGCCCGCAGAAACAGACGTTAAATATATCCGACTCGTGGCTCTTTCCGAAGTTAACGGTGAAAGCTGGGCATCCATTGCAAACCTGGATGTGCTCCATGATCCATCGGTTTCTTCCGTGGACCATAGCTCCGCCATATCTCCCGCTGTATTTCAGGAAGGTCGGCTTACTCTGAATAGCAGTGAAGATATCACGGTTCGGTTTAGTTCTGTTACGGGACGTATTGTAAAAACTATGAATGTGCGCGGGCCGCACACCCTTTCCGTGCAAACTCTGGATTTCTCTCCCGGCGTGTATATTCTTCAGGTTGTAAATTCCCGCGGAGCGCAGATCCTGACACGGCAAATACTTGTGCCGTAAGTTTCTTTTGTATAACGGAAGGCAGGGTTTTTCCTGCCTTCCTCTGTGTTGGGCACCGCCTGTTTTTACAGCGGGTGTCCTGTCATATCTTCTCATACGTGTTTTTTTGTATTGTCTGTTTCTTTCAGGGTAAGTATTCTTTTTCTTAATGTCCCGAATTATGACAATTATACTATCCCGTGAATTGTAATAAACCCTAATTCGTTGGCAGCATTTTTAAAGCATAGATCAGGGATGATACGGGCAGTCTGTTTTCCTGCAATACTGCCGGTATACTGCATTGATATTTTTAAATGAGGTTCAGACAGTTATTTTGCTACTTTTTACCCTTAGTAACAACAACGTGTTACAGCTAATATTATAATGATGTAAAAAAAACGGAAATTGACCGAAAAAATCCATATATTAGCTATAAGGATTTCCGTGGGAGGAGTTCCAACTAAAATTTTCTCTGTCTCTACAAAAAGGAGTTTCACATGGTGGGAAAAAAGTGTATCCCCGTTTTTTTAATGGTGCTGCTGTTACTCAGCCTGGCTGCAGCAGATGTACGGTTTCAAATCAATTATTCCTCAGATATGCCACGGGCTGTATCTGAGAACAGAGTGGAATCCATGGTGTCACAGGCATTGGATTTTGACGAGGATGAATATTTTGAGGCCCGTGTACTTGTTACTGACGCACATTTTGATGTGGTTGCCCTGCGTTCAGACCGCTACTCGGCGGATTTATTTCGCATCTTTGTTGAAGACACGGTGGTTACGCGGGTGTCAGAAGAATTGTATGATGATTTTTATGAAGAACCGGGAGAATCCGATTCTGAAGAAACCGGTTGTCCGTCTGAATCCTATAATTGTCCCGATCCGGACGTGCAGGTTTTGCTTTCCGCAATTACCGAATTTAACACTGCCTGGCAAAATGGGCGTGCAGCCCGTGATGCACTTCAGAATGCCGGAGTAAATGTGGTGTATCTGGAAGGTCGGCAGGAAGCCAAAACGACAATACTGAACTATTTATCCTGTCCCAATCTTGTCTTGTGGGGGCGTATCGGTCACGGGGACCAAAGAGGGGCACTGCATCTTGATGATGGGTCATCATTCTCCGCCCGAGATCTGAATTCCGCACGGGCCCAGGATCGGGTATTTCCGTTAAACTGTTGTTATGTTGGCAACAGTTCTCTTTCCACGGCGTTTATGAGCAACGGAGCCACGTATATGTCTGCGGGAAATAATGTACCTCTCATGGTGGGGTCTTCCGAACCGGCATGGCGCGGTTTTGTGGTCAGTACCGTTACTGACAGAACGGATTTACGGTCTGCCTGGCAGACAAAGCAGAATCACAGTTCCAGGGATAACTGGGCATTAAATATTAAATCTGGTGGTCCCCATTATATCGATCTTGACGACCCCGTAACCCTAACACTTCTGTCTCCTTCTGATGGGGATGTCCTGCAGGCAGAGAGCGAACATACAATCCGCTGGGAAAGCGAAGGTGATATCGAAAACGTTCAGCTTGAATGGGGGCATGTCGATGGTGAATGGTCAACCGTTGCCGGATCTGTCTCAAACAGCGGTTCCCACACATGGAATGTTCCGGATACAGCTCATGAACAGTGTGCGTTCCGTATCAGTGAAGTCGGTGGGGATGCTTCACATACGGTTGAATATTTCTCCATTATTCAGAAACCGTCAATATCCGTACCTGATCTGGTTATAGATACGAGTCTGAGAAATAATGAAGAAGTACACTACGATCTGGATATAGACAATGTTGGCCGCGGAGTATTGAATGCCCGGTTTTCTCAGACATCATTTCCCTCTGATCTGATTGAAGTTGCCGGCTGGAGTGGTGATGCAGATGATTTTGGTTCCGAAATTGATACGGGGAACGGCATTATTCAAAAGGGGAGTGCCCTGATGGAGTATTCAATCGTGGAACAGCCCGATGACGATTCCTGGCCCTGGGCGATTATGACGGCAGCACTTGATAAGGATTTTTCCGGGCTGGAACACATCGAAATAAGCTACACAAGTGATCATGAGGTAAGCCTGCTCCTGGATCAGACCGGTCTGTCCGAAACTGGTACTTCCCATCGGGCCGTATTACCGCCAAGCGGTTCAGTGAAAGACACGGTATTACATGTTTCGCAGGATTTTTCTCAGCCTGACTGGGTGGAAAATACAACGTCCCTGGATCTTTCTGAAGTGGAAAGTGCGAGTTTTTCCATTTCTCCGGAATATACCCGGATGACTCAAGGAAAGATTCGTGTTGAATCAATGAGCCTTGAAGGAGTTGATCTTCCTATCACTGAAAGTCCGGTGAGTGTCAATACGAAGGAGCTGGAGATATCGGGAGGAAGCAGCGAGACGGTGCGTATCAGTCTCAGCTCTGCAGACTATGAGATAGGTGAGTACCGTGACACGGTGGTCATTCGCCATAATGATCCCGATGTTGACGCCATAGGTATTCCCGTTCGTCTTACGATTCGTGAAAATCGCAATCCGGAGTTTGATAATGTGGATACTGAATACAAGTTGAATCCCGGTGAGGAATTTGAGGTTGAGATATCCGCCGCTGATCCTGATGATGACGGGGTGACCATAGGTACGGAAGATCTTCCCGCCTGGCTTTCCGCGGATGATTCAGAATCCGGTGTGCTGCGGATTTTCGGCAGTACCGATGACAGTCATGCCGATACTGATTATTCCTTCCGGGTTGTTGCCGAAGATGATTTTGACCCGGTCGGACAGGCAGAACTTGAAATCACCATAAAGATTGGAACCGATATTATTGAGACAGATACCCTCTCAGGAACTCAGGTGGGGATTTTTCCTGCTCAAAATCCCGGAGGGCTTGATGCGGAAAACTTTGATTTTACGGTGATGACCGGTGATGCCGCCACGGTACGTATTGTTATCTACGATAATCTCGGAAATATTCTTGATGAACAGACCCGGGCAGGTTCTACAGCTTCAGGTCATGTGCTTTCCTGGGATATGTGCAATGCATCCGGCCAGAAAGTCAGTGCAGGAAGTTATCTTATTGGAGCTGAGGTTACCTATGAAAACGGTACGAAATTCTATTTGCATGAAATGATTGGTTTACGACAATAGACAGGTTTTAGCTTTAAATTATTCGAGGCACCTTTTTCGGGGTGCCTTTTTTAGTGCGCCACGCACAATGCATACTACCATGTGAATGGGAATATATGCGGCAGGATGCCTTCGCGGACTGAACGTACAATTGTGGTCTGCATCTTAATGGAAGCGGTGCAGGAAAAGAGTCGATTCTGTTCCCCCTGTATTGCGAAATGTGCTGCAGTCCCCACCAAACATCAATTGTGGACAGTATGTCTACACTAAACCGGGTGACTGTTTTTTTTTATTATTTCTCCGTACAATATGGTGCTATATTGAATGTGAATTGCGAATTGATCTTGTGGGAGGGATTATGTATTCAAAAATTAATTATTATATCGGGTATCATTCCCAAAGGTTTTGCTTTGAGAGTATGCCTGTTTTCCAATTTTCCCTGTTAATTTTTAAAACACTATTACATAATAAATGCAGTGACAGGTGTATCTTAAGCTACAAATCAGGAGATATGGTATGAAGAAAAATGCAGGTGTATTTGCAGTACTGTGGTTGTGTGTCTGGGCATCAATAACGATTGGTGCTCAAATTTCCGTTTCATCCCTTATGCGTGGCGGAACTCCCCCCGCAGCTTTGGATAACAGCGGTTCACTGAGTTCTTCCCAAAAGCGCGCGCTTCTTGTCCATGGTTCAGATCTGAACCGGGATCGCTCTCTTCCGGCGGGCGTGTTTGGGACATATGATGAGTCTCAGGCGCCTTCTTCTGAGGATGTCATCTGGTATCACTTTGATGTGAGTGCCGGGAACGCCCGATTTATTCATCTGGAGCCCACGGGGGATGAGCCTGTGCGTGTTACCCTTGGCTGGGAGAATGAGTCCGAGGAATTTCATGCCCGTGCCACCACAGCCGGCCGCGCCGTGCTTCCCTGGACGGTTGCAGAAGAGGAATATCCTGTTCGCGGTAATAACACCACCCTTCTGGCGGAACGTCTGGATATTCGTCCGGATGAACGCAGTGGTGAGCTGGATATTCAGATCCGCAAAGAGTATGGGACATCGTCCTATTCGCCGGCCAGAACAGCAGAGCGTTCTGCAGGTTTTCTTATTATCAGCGGTGCCCGTGTCTCCGATCGCATGGCCCGGCAGGAATCCTTTCAGTCGGCCCTTGTGCGTCAGGATAAGGCCCGTGCAGACCGAGTGGAAGCCTATCTTGAGAAGCACAATGTGCCGCGTAAAGAAGAGCTTCCTGACGGCGGTGTCCGTGAACTGGTTGATGTGCAGGATGGAGAGCCTGTCTATGCCCGGACGCTCAATCTCGGCGCGGCGCAGACCTCCCATGCCGATAAGGTATGGCCCGGCGGTGATATGGGTCTTACCGTGAGCGGGAGTAATATCCCTGCCCTGGGTGAATGGGATGAAGGTCCTGCCCTGAGCAGTCACCGCGAGTTTGACGGTCGTGTAACGGAAAAGGGCGGCGGATCAAATTCCAATCACGGTACTCACGTTGCTGGCACCATGGTTGCCGGCGGAGTTGATGATCGTGCAAAGGGCATGTGTTATGAGGCTTTGCACTCCTCGTACAACTGGAACAGTGTTTTGTCTCAGATGGCTACGGAAGCAGGCGATAACGGCATGCTGGTTTCACAGCACTCATATACCATGGGGCAGTCAACCAGCTATGATGATCTTGCCCGGCAATGGGACGATCTCCATTTGAACTATCCGTACAAACTGGGATCAAAGTCCGCAGGCAATGACGGTCAGTGGCGCTATGTGCGTGATGCGGGAAATGCGAAGAATAATATCACCATCGGCGCAATAAATGAAATCAGCGGCGGATGGACCAATCCCGGAGATGTAAGTATCGCCAGCTTCAGCAGTCGGGGTCCCAGTGATCAGAACCGGGTGAAGCCGGATATTGTTGCCAAGGGTGTGCAGCTGTACTCCTCCACCGTTGACGGCGGGTACGATTACATGAGCGGGACCTCCATGGCAGGCCCTGCGGCAGCGGGCATGCTGGGTTTGATGCAGGATTATTACTACCAGACCCATAATGAAAGCTATATGCGTGCAGCCACATTGAAGGCGGTTGCCATAAACACTGCCGGTGATGCGGGTACGGAAGGCCCCGATGCAACATTCGGCTGGGGGGTGATACATGTTGCGCGGGCGGCACGTCTTATGGGCAATAATGCCGAAGATGGCGGAGGGTTAATCCAGGAGCTTACTCTCAACGGCGACGAAACCATGGAGTTTGATTTTTCAGGTACCGGTGAAGAAGAGATAAAAGCCACCATTGTCTGGCCCGATTCGTCCGGTTCCAGTCTGAACAATGACCTTGATATGCGTATTGCCGTGGATGGACAAAACTATGAACCCTGGTATCTGACGGGCACCGATGCAGCCAGCCGCGGAGATAACAGCCAGGATAATGTGGAGAAAATAAACACGGGAATTACCGCTGAGGGTGCGGATGTACGGGTTAAAATTTCCCATAAGGGCAGCCTTTCGGGCGGAAGTCAGGATTTTTCCTTTGCCATATCAGGGGTGAGCGCGGGAACAAGATATTCCCTTGATCTGACCCATGACAATGGATCTGTTCTCACAGATCCCGACCAAGGGGGGTTTCCTGAAGGCACAGAGGTGGAATTAACGGCGGTAGCTGATTACGGATATGAGTTTAGTCACTGGAGCGGAGATATTTCCGGCAGTGATAATCCTCAGACTATTGTAATGGACAGTGATAAAAATGTCACCGCTCACTTCGAGGAGCTTACAACCTATGCCCTGGATATCTCCTCTGAGAATGGAACGGTGTATCCAACACCGGATCAGGACAGGTTTGTTGAAGGTGAAGAGGTTAGTCTTCATGCCTGTCCGGAGACAGGATATATCTTCAGTGAGTGGGGTGGTGATCTTTCCGGCAGTAATGCCTCGGCAACTATCGTCATGGATTCTGATAAAACTGTGACAGCGCTTTTTAAAGAACATGGGTATGTTGCTCTTGATCAGTCCAATTTATCAATTGAATCTGTTTCTTCCGAGGATGAATGGGGTGACGGAAGGCCTGCAGAAAATGTTCTTGACGGTGATATAAATACCGTCTGGTTTACTCACTGGGAAGATGCTGCGGAAGAGCATCCCCATGAAATTGTTTTGGCTATGGATACGTCTGCAGTTATTGGTGGGCTTCAGTATACTCCCCGTCAGGACAGTGAAAACGGACGGATTGATGAATATGAAGTGTATGTCAGCCAGGATGGAACAGATTGGGGGGAGCCCATTGTTTCGTGCAACTGGGACAACACCGGTGAAATGCAGGAAGCTGTTTTTGCCGCTCAGGAGGATGTTGGTTTTATCCGTCTTGTTGCCCTTTCAGAAGTAAACGGCGAGGTGTGGGCTTCCGTGGCAAATCTTGATGTTCTTCATGATCCCGGGGTTTCTGTCATTGGTCGTGGTAAAGCCCGCCCGGATATTGCCCTTCGCGGGCAGATGCTGAATATCACTCGCAATGAACCGCTTACTCTGCGTATCAGCAGTGTAAACGGACGCCGTGTACGGGCGATGAATATCCCTGGTCCCCAGCGGGTAGACCTTACTGATCTGGGACTTTCTGCCGGTGTATATATCCTGCAGATTGAAGGAGTCTCAGGTACACTCCTGACTCGGTCGGTACGTATTCGATAAGTGCTGAACCGGAGATTTCATTGTACAGGCTCCCCGTTTTTGGGGAGCTTTTTTGTTTTCTCCGGGATTTATTATGAAAAAAAATGTATTTTCAGATATTTCCCGGGATGTATGTTTGAAAACAGACTATTTTAGGATGTACCAATTATTGGCAGCAGGGTTATGAAAAAAGTATTTTGCGGTTCTCCGCCGTTGTGGCTGATTATACTCAGCGGTTTTTTTTATGGGTTTTTGTCCCCTCCGCTCAATGGTGAGTATGTTCCCGTGTTATTCTTTTTGCCCATTGTTTCCACAGCAATGCTGCTTGTTTTTTTTCAGCTGGTTATTCGGGGTGAAGGAAAACGCGGCGTGTTCTATGCCTGGATATGGGGTATTGCCGCCGTTGCAGCAGGTTCCTACTGGATACTGGAAGTGGATGTTGTGGATATACCCTTTATAATGCCCCTGGCTCTTTTTCTGATGTCTCTTGTTCTGGGCATATGGTATATGCTCATGTACGGGGTTCTTCGTGCATCCTTTATTTTGTCTCCAAAATGTGTATGGTGGGTATTTCCTGCTCTATGGGTGCTTTTTGATTATTTGAAAAGCCTGGGGCAGCTCTCGTTTCCCTGGCACTATGCAGGCTACACATTTGCTCATTTTCTTCCCTTTGCCCAGCTTTCTGCTCTTACGGGAATATGGGGTATGAATTTCTGGATACTTCTGGGGGTTGCCATTCTCTTTCAGAGAGTACTCTGCCGTCAGCGGGTGTATACCCTTCTCCTGTTGGCATATGTGTCCGGGACCGTCGGGATATGTCTCTGGGGATATTCGCGACTGGAGAAAAAAGAAAGCGGTGACAGTCTTCGTGTTGCGGTTATTCAGTCAAATATCGATAATATCAACTGGCGCGGGTGGGAGTCCCTGGAGCAATCCCTGCGGATATCTGAGCGAATGCTTCATCAGGCCCGACAGCAGGGGGCACACATTGCAGTCCTTCCTGAGAGCGGTGTGTTTACCTATCTGTCACAGAATACCAATGCCCTGGATCGCGTCCACAGCTGGACACAAAACTTTGATATGAATATTATCACCGGGGCTCTTGATCGGGATGAAGACAATAATAATTTTTTTAATGGAGCCTTTTATTTTCCCCGTTCAGATACGGGATATATGGCGTATTATAAGCATAAGCTGGTTCCGTACGGGGAGTCAATGCCCCTTGAAGGACTGTTTCCCATGATTAATCACCGTGATCTAGGCGGATCAGATTTTACCCCCGGGGAAGATCGTCCTCTTTGGAGTGTCCGTGATTTTTCTCTGTTGCCCTATATCTGTTATGAAGCAATTTATCCTTCCTTTATTCAGGCCCGTTCCGCTCAGGCTGATATTCTTGTGAATCTTACCAATGACCGATGGTTTGGTTTTGGCGTCGGCCCCTATCAGCATAAGAATATTGCCCGCTTGCGGGCTGTGGAAAACGGATTGCCCCTGATCCGGTCTGCCAACAACGGAATTAGCTTTGTTGCTGATTCCCGGGGGCGGATTATTACGCAGAGCAGTCTGGGGACCCGTGAAGTGCTTATGGCTGATATTTATACACCTGACAGTGCTTCGTTGTATGCCCGTTACGGTAATTGGTTCCTGATTTTTCTCATTATCAGTCTTGTCTGCGTCCCCCTGAAAAAAGTACTGCGGGGTAAATCATAGATTGACCTTCCATGAATTATATTTACACTACATGACTCTGTAAAAAAAGGAAGTTTTATGAGTAAGTTTACTGTTGTTTTGCTGGTATTGTCTACATGTGTTTTTGCCGGAGAGGAATTAAAAGATCCCGAAGGGCTTCAGACCATCAATATGTATCTGATGTTCGGTCTGATATTTGTGGCCATGTGGTTTTTTATGATTCGCCCGGAACAAAAAAAACAGAAGAAAGCCCAGGAAATGCGGGAGAACATCAAAAAGGGCGAAAAGATTATTACGGCGGGAGGAATACTGGGCACCATAAAAAAAGTGCATGATGACCGGGTTGTTATTCAGATTAATCCCTCGACGGAAATGACAATTCTCAAGACATCCATCGGGACACGGCAGGAGGAATTTTCTTCAGCCCTGGAGAAACAGAAAAATGCGTGAACTCCGCTATTACGGAGATCCCATCCTGCGAAAACCGGCATCTCCTGTCGAAATATTTGATGAGGAACTGCAGGACTTTGCCGAAGAATTGATACAGTGTATGTATGAATACGACGGCGTCGGCCTTGCGGCTCCGCAGATAGGTGTGTCAAAGCAGATGGCGGCCTTTGATGTATGGGGCGGCGATAAACCTCCCCTGGTTTTGGTGAATCCCCGTATCATCTGGTCCTCTCCTGAGCTGATATCCTCCGTAGAAGGGTGCCTCAGTATTCCCGATATAAGCGGCCCCGTGGAGCGTGCGGAGTACATTTCCGTGAGTGCAAAAACTCCCGACGGGGCTGATGTTTTCCTTGAAAAGGCGGAAGGCCTCTTCTCCCAGGCCCTCCAGCACGAGATTGACCATCTTCGCGGGGTGTTGTTTGTTGATCATATCAGGGGGACCAAAAAATCGCTCATAAGAAATAAACTGCGCAAGATGGCCCGCTCCACTCAAAAGAGTCTGAAATGACATTTGCCGTACTTCTTATTTTCCTTTCCTTTGCAGCATGTGTTTCCCCGTATATTCCGATAGATGATACTGCTGTGGTTGAGCCGGAACCGGAGCTGGAAACGGAACCGGAGCTGGACACCACAGAGAATGAGATCTCCGATTCAGGAGTGAGTATCATTGACACCCAAACGATAGCAGCGGATTTTATTGTCACTGATACTGTATCACAGGAGGTAGCAGATTTTATTCCTCCCCCGGTTCGGGTGCTTTTGCAGCGGAATGTCCGGGAGTTATCAGCCCTGGTGTACGGACGGGCTGTGCTGAAAACCAGAGAACGCAGTATACGTCTGCCTGCAGGCAGTATTCGCTTTATTTTTGCCGGTGATACGGTACGGGTTACGGGACATGGGCGCCGCGCGGGTCTTTCTCTTCCCTGTACACTGACAACCAATTCCGGGTCATCCGTTATTGATATTGACGAACAAACCTATCGCGGCGGTCTTATTCTGCATGGGGATTCATCGGGTATGATGGTGATTAACAGCCTTTCTGCAGAGGAGTATCTCCGCGGCGTTGTTCCGCTGGAGATTGGGCAGCGAAGCATTCAGGAGCTTGAAGCAATGAAAGCACAGGCCGTGGCGGCCCGGACATATACCTACAAAAAGATAGTGGAAAGAAGTGGCGGGGCGTATGATGTTGCTGCAACGGTAAATGATCAGGTGTATGGAGGGGTGAATGCCGAGTATCGCGGAAGTGATCTTGCAGTACGTGAAACTGCCCGCCAGGTTCTGTATGGGCAGGAGGGGCTTGTGGATGCCTTTTATCATTCAACCTGCGGGGGACATACGGCTAATATTGCAGATGTATGGCGTTCAGAAAGTCAACTGAATCTGCAGTCAGTTGAGGATGCCCGTTCATCCGGCCTTTCCTGGTGCGCCCATTCTCCCCGCTATAGCTGGCGGGAAACCTGGTCGCGGGAGGATTTTGAAAGGATTATAAAAAAATACAGCAGAACCATTGCGGGGTTTACCCCGTTTAGCGGAAGTCTTACGGATATTGTTATTACGGAAACTTCGGCATGCGGCCGCGTTACAAAATGTCGTATTACTTCCCCGCAGGGAGAGTGGACCTATGGGGGAGATCGGATTCGGCAGCTCTTTCGTATTGCCTCAGATGAAAGCCTGCTCCACAGTGCACGTTTTTCCCTGAACCTCACTTCAGACAGTGTGGTTGCTGCTGGCCGCGGGTTTGGGCATGGTATCGGAATGTGTCAGATGGGGGCCATAGGGCGGGCCCGTTCCGGACAGTCATACCGGGATATACTTATGGCCTATTACAGTGGAGCAAAAATAAAAAAAATAGGTGATGAGATGTATTAATTGAATTATATTTGAAGTGATTGGCCTAATTATAACCGACGATTGTGAGTTTACATGGTTATCGAAAAGAATTCCCGGGACACACACAGCTACGTTCTGAACAATTCCAGGCCGCAGATAGGTCTTCTTATAGAGAGTGTTTCAGGTTCATATCAGTCCGGTATATGGCCCGGGATCGTGGAAGTGGCTCAAAAATATGACATCAATGTTATATGCTTCAGCGGAGGGACCTTAATGAAATCCCCCGATGACCCCTGGGAAAAGCAGAGAAACGTCCTGTATGATATAGCCGAAGCGGCTGATCTTGATGGATTACTCATTTCAGGGACGCTGTGCAGTTATATTTCAGAGCAGAATATACGTGAGTTTCTTCAGCGATTTGCCCATTTCCCCGCGGTAAGTCTTCTTCAGCTTTCAGATAATATTCCTTCAGTTTCAGTGAATAACCGGGCGGGTATGGAGAATCTTGTTGAGCATCTTGCGGGGGTGCATAAATATCGGCGTTTTGCCTTTGTAAAAGGCCCCGTGGGTAATCCGGAAGCCGATGAACGTCTGTCACTGCTGGTCAGCAGTCTGAAATCATACGATATTAAAATAACCGATGAGGATATGGCGCCGGGAGATTTTACCCGCGATTCAGGACATCAGGCGGTGGAGATGTTTCTTACCAGGGGAAACGGAGAATTACCTTACGATGTTATAGTCTGCGCCGATGATAAGAGTGCCTACGGGGTTATTGAAGCATTGCGCGACAATAAAATCCAGGTTCCTGAGGATGTTGCCGTTGTGGGGTTTGACGATGAGGTGGAGAGTTCCTGCATTACTCCTCCGCTTACGACAATTCGCCAGCCCTTCCGGGAGCTTGGGAGAAAAGCCTGTGAACTGCTGATTCAGCGTATGAATAATAAGAAGGTTCCTCCCGAGACCCTTCTGGATGCTCAGTTTATAGTCCGGGAGTCCTGTGGATGTTTTGAGCATCTTGTTAAAAAAGCCTTTATTAAAAAAGCTCTTATTGAGTCAGTTGTATCGCATGAATACATCCAAAAAGAACTCCTTCTTAAATATATCACCCGGAAAATCTGTGGTTCCTATGATGAGCTCATACAGGAGACTCCCGGAATAGATGCTGTTATTACCGCTTTTTGTGAAGATGTGAACAATAAGGACAGCCAGGAGTTTCTTCAGACCTTTTACCGTGTAGGCCGCGATGCTGTTCTTGGGGGCTCAACTCTTGAGGGCTGGGAAAAAATATTTTCATCCCTCTGGCTGTTTTCCCTTTCAAATTTGGGGCAGACTAATTTTTCATACGCTGATGCTCTGCTGCACCGGGCACGTATTATCCGCAGTAATCTCATTCTTCATGCTCAGGGCTATCAGCGTATACAGGCTCAGCGTGAATACTCAACCACCCATGAAATCGGGGAACAGATTGCCAATACTGTTGATCTGAAAACGCTTCTTGAGCTTCTTTCCGAATCCTTACCGGAATTGGGTATAGACTCATTCTTTGTAACCTTCTATGACTCTGCGGATGAACCGCTGAAAGACTCATATCCGGTCCTTGCAGTGGAGGAAAAAGAGGTTAAATATATTTCCGCTGAGAAGCGAAATGTCTTTCACACCAAAAGTCTTCTGCCTCCCGGATTTATTTCATCCCCCCGCAGTCATATTATTATCTCCGAACCGCTCTATTTTCACAATGAGCTTTTCGGGATTATCTATTTCCTTGTGGACGATACCAGTTACGACGAAGATATCTTTGAAATTCTGGGCAATTATCTGAGTACTGCCCTCCATACCCGCCATCTTATTCAACAGATACAGAACCAGGCCGACGTGTTACGGGATCAGAATGACGAGCTGCAGGAATTGCGAAAGAAGGAAAAAGCCTATCTTGATGCAATAAAAACCGAGCTTGAAATTGGTCGGCGCATACAGATGAGCTTTCTTCCCGATGAGGTACATCCTCCCCGCGGATATGATTTCGGTGTATTTTTTCGTCCCGCCCGGGAAGTCTCCGGAGATTTCTATGATGTCGTCGAGATAGATTCTGATACGGTGGGTATTATTATCGCCGATGTCAGCGGTAAGGATGTGGGGGCGGCCTTATTTATGTCCATCGTAAAAACACTCCTCAGAGTATTCGGCCTGCAGGCATCAAAGGAAAAAGAATCCCCTCTTGAGACAGTGGGTATTGTCAATGATTATATTATCAAAGAACATCAGCAACCCTATGGAAGATGCATGTTTGCCACCATGTTTTATGCTCTTCTTGATATTCCGACGGGAAGATTATCCTATGTTAATGCCGGCCATAATGCGCCGTTGATATTTGATTCTGCAGGTGATGTGCGCACTGAACTCAAAACAGAAGCACCGGCTATCGGGCTTGCACCGAATATGGATTTTCCCATAAAAGAAGCGCAACTGAATCCGGGGGAATTCCTTTTTTCCTATACCGACGGTGTAACTGAAGCTCAGGACAACGCAGGAAACTTTTTTACCCTTAAACGGGTTATCGAACTCCTCACCTCACTTGAAATCAACGATGGTGACACACCTGTTAATGAAGTCAGGGATGCGGTGTCGAAGTTTACGAAGGGGGCGGTTCCCTTTGATGATATCACCATGATTGGATTGTATCGGAAATAAATATGAATATTCGATATGCGTATACAGTAACTGGAATCGTTCAGGATGTTGGTTTTCGCTATTTTACAGTGCGGACAGCCCGTTCATACGGCTTGTCCGGATTTGTGGCGAATGCATTTGACAAAACTGTGGTGGGAGAGGTCCAGGGGGAGAAATCACGGGTGGATGCTTTTGTACAGGCCCTTGAGCGGGGACCGGCATCTGCCAAAGTCGAAGACGTGATCTGTGAAGAAATACCTTGTAAACACGGTGAAAAAGACTTTACCGTATCTGTACCCCATGGCAAAGAATAAATCCGTCTATGTCTGCACAGAGTGCGGGGAAAATCTCATAAAGTGGATGGGACGATGTCCTTCATGCCAAAATTTCAATACCATTCAAGAGTACCGTGTCGGTAAAAATACGCAGGGACGAAGAATTTCTTCAAAAATGCTTTCTGATCAGCAGATCGGTACCCGAACACGGCTTAAAGACTATGCTGGTACTGCGGTTGTTCGGCAGAGTACGGGATTTCCTGAGATAGATACTGTTCTGGGAGGCGGTATTGTTCCCGGTGAACTCTGTCTCATCGGAGGGACTCCGGGTATCGGGAAATCAACACTTCTTTTGCAGATAGGGCATTTGCTTTCCTGTGCAGATACAGAGGTCCTGTACGTTTCCGGCGAAGAGTCTGTGGAACAGATTTCCCTGCGCGCTGACCGCCTCGGCTGTGCTGAGTCAGAGATTACTGTTGTCTGCGAGACTTCCGCTGAGCAGATACTTGCTATTATTGAAGAAGTGAAACCGAATTTTCTGATTGTCGATTCCATACAAACACTGTATACTGAGTCCTCTGATGCTGCACCGGGATCTGTATCTCAGGTGCGTGAGTCAACGGCTGTGCTTTCAAAGGTGGCTAAGGAGCAGTCAATATCCACTTTTATTATCGGACATGTCACAAAAGACGGATCCCTTTCAGGTCCCCGTCTGCTTGAACATATGGTTGATGCGGTGCTGCAATTTGAAGGGGACAGTAATTATTCCTACCGTTTTCTGCGCAGTATAAAAAACCGCTTTGGCCCGGCCGGAGAGATTGCCATTCTCGGTATGGAGGAAAAGGGGTTGGTGGAACTTTCAGAAGGAGCCCGTTTTTTTATTAACAATGCCTCCCTGAAAAAACCGGGGACCGCTGTTGTACCGATTCTGGAGGGAAGCCGGGTACTCATGGTTGAAGTGCAGGCACTGGTAACGCAAAGTCATTTTGGATTGCCCCAGCGGGTAGCTTCGGGGGTAAACCAGCGGAAACTTGCTCTGATTGTGGCGGTACTGGAGAAATTTGCCGGTATTTCATTGGGTGGCTATGATATATTTGTTAATATTACCGGCGGACTTACGGTAAATGAGCCCGCGGTTGACCTTGCCGTTGCTGTTGCCCTTGTCAGCTCTTTTAAAAACAAAAGCTTTTCCCATGAGGTGTCATTCCTGGGTGAACTGGGCCTCAGCGGAGAAATCCGTACTGTGGCTGATATGGATAAACGGATTCGCGAGGTATCTGCTGTGGGATTTAAATACATAGCAGCTCCTGCCTATGAACAGAAAACTTCAGACCGCGATATCAGAATAATTGCCTGCAATGATATTGCAGAAATGGTTGACCGCCTGCTCGGCTGATATCCTAACTTTCATCAACATATACGGAATCTTTTTCCTCTTCTGCAAGAGCCTGCATCTTCTCTCCATCATAGAAGGCAATCTGCTGGTTTTGATGAAAATAATCCATTATGCTGTCTATATGATCTGCCAGTGAATCCAGGCGTGCAAAACGATCTTCCTCGAGTTTCTGGGTGGCAATCATGCGTTTATTATTTGGGTTCATCCAGGTCCCGTTGACATCCTTGAATCCAAGATGCAGGTGCGGGCCCGTTGATCGTCCTGTACTGCCCACGTGGCCAATAATCTGTCGGGAATGAACGGACTGCCCTGGACTGACCAGGCGTTTGCTCAGATGGAGATAATAGGAGACGGTGCCATCAGAATGACGAATTGCTACTTTGTTACCGGAAAGATTGTCATAACCTGAGGTAACAACCTTCCCCGGCGCAACGGCATAAACAGGAGATCCATACGATATGGCATAATCTATGCCGTTATGAAATGCCCGCCTTCCCGTAACGGGGTGGCGGCGCCAGCCGTAGGAAGAGGAGACATGCAGTCTGTCAAGGGGATATCGCACTGCTGAATGAATCAGGGCCTGCCCGGAGCGGGTGTAATGACCGTTGTAAATGGATTTTTCCTCCTCCTCTTCGTACCGGTAGGCACTCTTTTTTCCTGTACGTTCACCACGATAGTCTGTATACAGTACCTGGGTGAATTCCGGTATAAGGGTATCGTTATAGAATTCTTCCTTCAGAAATACCGTAAAGGTATCTCCCATGCGGGCCTCGCTTCTAAATGCCACTTTGCACAGAAGTATATTGTTTACAATTGAGGTTATCTCCTGACTGAGCCCGGTATTGAGCAGGGAGGCGTTGAGGGATGAGCCCTCGGCGAGGGTACCCTGTACCATCCGGTGCCGTGTTTCCGTTTCATGGCGTGTATTTTTGTATTCCACCGATTGATTTTCAGGGTCAATGGTGATACTATGCCGGGTTACTTTGTTGGGAATATACTGAAATTCCCGTAACTCCACGGTGTCCGGATCATACCTGACAGAGAATTGCTCTCCAACTCTGAGACCGGTTAGATCGGCATTGAAACGGAGTGTATTGATAATATCCATTGTGAGGCTGTGGGGCGTATTGAGGCGTTGGAGAACCTGAAAAACACCTTCTCCGCGTTGCAGTTTGAGATGCTTCCAGACCGCAGTGTCCTTCTGAGGCTCAGCAGCCTTTTCAGCAACATGTTCCGCCACAGGCTCTGTTTTCAAATCAGGGGCAGGCGATTCATCTTTGCGAAGAAAAAGAAAAAACACGGTCCCCATAATAAGGAGTGCAAGCAAACTGTTTTTCATAGGCTGTATTTCTGTTGGCAGAAAGTTATATATAAAATATACCCTGTACTGCTGTTGTTGTCAAACACTTTTATATGTACCATTCCGTTTTCTTACCCTATTCATATCCCAGTCGTTTCTTCAGGTCTTCAATGGGTGCGCGTTCGTCCTGATCGTCAACCTTCTCAGGATGCACCAGCCGCAGAACTTCCCGATCCAGAAACTGAACCAGGGTATTGAAAAAATAGAGGGGGGTGTCCACTGTTGTTGCAGTCACGGCAAATTTCAAACCTTCGGGATGGCGGTAGAGAATATGTACTGCTTCACGCCGGCCATCATCAAGAACAAATTCGATCACCCGGTAGGGTGTTTGGTCGTATTCAAGTATTTCTGTGTCATAACTCCATTCCCCCGCTTTAAGACCTGCAAGTTTCTGCAAAAAGGGACGCACATTTTCAGCATCCCGAATGACGGGGTCTTCATCAGTTGCGTCTATTCTCCATTGAGACTCCTCTTCACGGGATATTTGTACTTCATATCCGTCATCATGGCGTATTGAGACGGTATCGATACTGTCTGCGGAAAACCCAAAGAGAGTATTTTTTCGCCATTTATTGAGATTGCAGTGGTAGACATAGCGAATATTTTCTTTCACGGAGTAGATCTCTGAGGCGCCTTCTTTCCGCAGATAGCTGTTTGACCATATCTCCCCCTGGTTCCCGATATAAAAGGTAGGATCCGGGGTGTCGTCATCGGTGAATATCCGGACGGTTTTCCCATGCTCAGGGGTGACTCCAAGACGTCTCTGTGCCCCCTTACTTCCGGCGACAAATCTTTCATCCGTCAGGCGCTGTGTCTTTTCAAAAAGTTCCGAAATGCTCCCGTCCTTTACGGGAAAACCTTTAAACGCGGAGTCTTCCTGAAATGTTGCATACCAGCGGTCATCTTTTTTTTGGAGAATAAGCAGGGAGTCGCGGTGTTCAATCCGAATTTTATGTGCAGAATTTTCGGTAACCGAAGATGGGAAGAGGGGGTGAATCTCCTCTGATTTTCTGCGGGTTCGATTCCCATGGAAATACATGAGGGATGCCAAAATAATCAAAAGAGCTCCCGAAAGTATAACTGATTTTGATTTATCCATGATCAGCTCCGCTTTTTTGAGCATTGTGGAGAGACCTCTGTTCTGTTTTGCGTCGTCGGAAATAAATCGCAGCTCCGAGCATACAGATAATAAATGGCATAAGGAATATATTTATCAACCGTATTCGTTGTGCCAGCGGGCTGTTGTCCTGAATAGGATCCTCGGAAATGCGGCGGTCAGAAATATTTTTTGATCTGATATCAATGAAGTCGTCTCTTCGCTGAAGCCAGTCAACGCTGTTTTGAATAAATATGTCGTTATTCAGGCCAACTCCGCCTTCTTTAACAAAATTGTCACTACCCACCACAACAATTCTTCCCGGCCGGGTTTCAAATTGTGCAGTGTTGTCTCTGTAGTATGGAGTAAAACGACCCTGGGCGCTTACGGCAAGGGGGAACGGTCCGAAGGGCTTTTCCTGACGACGGGCACGGTCAAAGAGCCTGTCCCAGTCCTGGTTTGGCGCAAGACCAATGGGCGGGGTATTACCGTAAGAATCAGAGGAACTCCATAAGAGGGTGTCAATCTCAAGGGTTGTATCCCCTGTGTTTTCAGCTTCTTGTACCGGGGAGGCCCACTGTAGAATGACTCCGCTGAGATGGGTGGTTATGGGATGTTCCTTATTGAGACCATCACGGCTTATTACAGGAAAATAGGGGTATTTATAGGGAATATTTCCTCCGTCGGCATAGATATTATCACAATAGCTATCGAGAATAACATGTTCACCGATCCGGACACCGTAGTTTTTGAGAAGGTCGTATAACAGAAAGTCCTTAAATGTGATATGCGGTTGACGGCCCATGGCATTGAGATCAATATCAAGACGGGGAGCAAGGAATAAGGCGTTTCCACCCCGGGCAATAAATCGATCGATCTTCTTCATATATAGCGGGGAATCCAAAAATGCTTCAGCCCCGCCGGGAATGACAATTGTCTCTATATCAGGCGGTATGTCCCGTTTATCCATATTGATATGGTCAACATCATAGGTTTTTAAAAGGATGTCGTAGAGCTTGCTGTATCGCTGGCTTGTCAGACCTTCCGGCTGTTTCAGCTGGTAGCGCTGCACCATCTCCGAGGGAATGGGGGTGAGGGTATCGGTCTTAATAATGCCTACCTTTGGCAGTTCCTCGGAGGTAACATTGATAATCCGTTGAAGGATTTCACGTTCAAGATGTACGGAAGAGCGAATATCGTTTAATGCTTCGCTTTTATCCCCGTAGCGAACTCCCAGGCCGGCATATCCGTAGAGCTTAGCCAGGTGACGTTCTGATATGTCGTCTATGGCGATCTCCTCAATGTCTAAAGCAAGGGCAAGGCTGAGAGCATCTGTGTCGGCTGTGGGATCGTGCTCATTTACGACGATATTTCCATGGGAAAAGCGCTGGAATTCGTAGAGCATGTCACGCACACGGGTTTTTATCCTCTGATACCGGGGGGGGAGATTTTCTGAAAAGAATATATCGATGGTTATCAGATCATCAATTTTGGACAATCTCTCCTTGGTTGATTCGGAGAGGGTATAGGAATTGTTTTCCGTCAGATCCATACGGATAAAAAATCGGTTA
Organism: Fibrobacterota bacterium; assembly: GCA_051745755.1. Lineage (GTDB taxonomy): Bacteria > Fibrobacterota > Chitinivibrionia > Chitinivibrionales > Chitinivibrionaceae > Chitinivibrio. The sequence continues at coordinate 43,978 of JBNJEI010000005.1, read as the reverse complement.
CCTGCGATGTTAAGCAGCAGAATGTATCCGAATATGATCCCGATAAAAATAAAAGCTGTCGCCTGTGTCTTTGCTTTCATGACCTACCACTTCCTTTTTTCTAGGGATTGAATATTGAGAAAGAGAAAAAAGCCGATGACAGAAAGATAATAGATAATGTCCCGGGAGTCAATTACGCCACGGCTGATGCTTTGAAAATGGTTGGTGATGCTGAGGTAGGAAAACAGCGGTACCAGCGAACCGGGGATAAAGGATGTGACAATGTCATTTCCGATAAGCATAAATATAAGAATAAATACGGCACTGCCGATGAATGCAATAATCTGATTTTCAGTAAGGGAGGATACCCACATGCCGATTGCGATATAGGCGGCGCCCAAAAGAATTGTCCCGGTATAGCTTCCGATAATGACACCCGTATCGGGATTTCCCAGAAGCATGATTGTTATGGGAACGGTGAGGGAAAGCAACAGGGTTATACACAGAAACGCCAGGGCGGCAAGAAACTTACCCATGACGATGGCGGAGTCTGTAACGGGCCAGGTCAAAAGGAGTTCAAGAGTTCTGTTCTTTTGTTCTTCCGCCCAGGACCGCATGGTGATGGCCGGGAGAAACAGTATAAACACCCAGGGTATTATTTCAAAATAAGTGCGCATGGAGGCGATATTCCGGATAAAAAATGTCTGAAAGAATAAAAAATTCGTCAGAATTAAATACACCGACGTAAAAACGTAGGCGATGGGGGACAGAAAGTATGATTTTAACTCCTTGAGGAGTATGGGTGTCATGGCACTCATTTCTGGGGTTCTCCTTTCGCAGTGAGGGAGGTGAAAACCTCTTCAAGGCTTTTGGTATCCCGGGTTATTTCTTCAGGTAACACTTCGGTATTTCGGGCTGTTTCAATGATACGGCTGCCGTATTGGGCGTCATCCTTACAGTATACCCGAAGGGTGTTGGTTTTTATGGGGGTTACGCGGGTAACATACTCTTCATTTTCCAGGGCCGCGGGCAGTGTGTCAGGAAGGGACGTAACCCTGAGAGTATAGCTGTGGGAAGTTGTCTGAGCCGCAATAATGGCTTTCGGGCTGTCCAGGGCAACCTTTTTTCCGTTATTGATGATCAGCAGGCGATCGCAGGTTTTATCCACCTCGGATAATATGTGGGAGCAGTAAATGACAGTTTTCTCTTTTCCGATTCTGCGTATCAGCTCCCGCATTTCAATTATCTGATTCGGATCAAGCCCTGAAAGAGGTTCGTCAAGGATCAGCAGATCAGGATCATGTAGCATGGCCTGTGCCAGACCGACACGCTGTCGGTATCCCTTTGAGAGTTTTTCAACGGTTTTATTTCTCACATCGGTAATGCTGCACATTTCAAGCATGGAATCGATGGCGGAAGAAAGTTTCTTTCCAAAAAGTCCGCGGATTTTTCCGGCGTACTCCAGATATTCCTGTACAAACATGTCTCCGTACAACGGGGTATGTTCAGGCAGATATCCGATACGTTTCTTGATTTCGATATCCCGGGAACGGGAATCAAGTCCCTGAACACTAAAATAGCCGGAGGTGGCCGGCATATAGCCGGTTAATATCCGCATGGTGGTGGTCTTTCCTGCACCGTTTGGACCCAGAAACCCAAAGATTTCCCCGCTCCTGACGGAGAAAGAGAGATTATTTACGGCATAAAGATTTCCGAATTTCCGGCTTATCCCATGGACCTCCAACATTGTAGTGCTCATTCTTTCCTCACGGGTTAAATCTCTGTCTATGTGATATACACTGTTGTTCGTATGGATGTGGCATATTATTGATTTTTTCTAAATTTTTTCCGGTATTGATTCGGTGTCATGTTTTCAGTTTTTCTGAAAATACGGGCAAAGGAGTTTGAATAACAATATCCAACATTTTCAGCAATTTCCCCAATCTGTTTATTTGTTTCAGCCAAAAGACGTTTTGCTTCCTTTATGCGTATACTGTTGATATATTCCTTATAGAGCATATTACAGCAGTCCTTGAGGATTTCATTAACCTGATAGCTGTTCAGGGAGGTTCTTTTCTGTATAAAATCAAGGGACATCAGAGGATTGCCGTAATGGGAGCCGATGAAATCTATCAACTCCTTTTTCTGTTCCCTGGAATAGCCTCGCTGCACCGTACGGTACACCGGTTCAGAATTCTTTTTCGGTGCCGTCGTATGCGTTTTTTTAACAAACAGAATGAGAAATGAGATTCCGGCAAAAAGGAGAGAAAGGGCAAGTGAAAAAAGCAGTTCTTCCCGGAGGGAGTTCACCAGCTGAAGACGGTTCAGGGAAATCTGATGAAACTCTTTTTCTTCTGACTGGGAATACTGCGGCTCAAACATTATGTGAGTCATCTTTGTCCAGTCCGTCTCAGGGAGGTCTTCCATGGAGGTATTGGTATAGCCAAACCATTTGGCCGGTGTGGCAAAGGCGTCGATGGGATAGCGGTAGAGTGACTGATTGTTTCTGATACGGAAATTCATTGTATAGGGACGATGTGTATCGGTTCGGGCGGGGTTGCTGAAATTGGGTATATACATAAAAATACTGAGACTGAAGTCATCGGTATGCTCCGGTTCAACATCCACTTCTATGTATTTATATCTGCTGATATCAACGGTGCGTACAAGTTCATGGGAATGAAACAGCAGGGAGGGGGAGGCAGAAGCCGGCTTTTTTGAAAGAGTAAAATGCAGGTGATCATGTGATGTATCCAGGTATCTGTCCTCAAAGGATCCATTTCTGAGAGAGTCAAGAAATCCGGCGCCGTATTCGAGATATGTCTCATTTTTTGGGTATAATTCAAGGGGGGGGGCATACCGATATATGAAGGTGACCATAAAAACAAGGAGCGAAAATGAGAGTATGGGTAATATGCTTCTTTTCATAAGCCTGGAGAAGTAAGTTTAAGTTGAGGGTAATATATATATTTTCACAGGAATTCTGAGAAGATTACTCCCCGGTGAAACGAAAAACGCTTTCCCCGAAGAGGAAAGCGATAATGGTCGGAGCGAGAGGATTTGAACCTCCGACCCCCACAACCCCATTGTGGTACGCTACCAGGCTGCGCTACGCTCCGACATATTGTGCCATAAAATAATATCAGCACCGTGATTATACAAGAAAAAAAGAATAATTATTATTGTTTTTTTATCTCCCGCACAACAGGCGGATAAAACTGGCGGATAAGTTTATCAGTCTGCAACACCAGCGCTATCCCTACAACAAGCGCGAGGAGTGTTCCGCCGATGCTTCCGGGAGCATCGGCGGGCCATGAAAAAAACAGCCATACGGTTATATAAAAGCTCAGGGAAATAATCAGGGGAAGCATAAAGGCGGTGAATGCCGCCAGGGCTTCATTGAGAACAGTCAGGGACACCACAACTCCGTCTCCGGCGGAAAGATTATCCCGGGTCCGGGGAATGGTTATTCTCAGGGGGGTGAAGTTTTTTTGACAGGCCGAGCACCCCGTATTATTGCAGACGCTTCTGAGCCGGTCTGCATCAAGAAGGACCTGCAGTGACCTGTCGGATATCTTTTCTATTACACCGGGGCGGAGGACTTCTTCAAAAAGCGGCATCAGAATATACTCCGGGGAAGGATCGCTATACAGCGGCCGGCTTCATAATACTTTTTTGTCATGGCGTATCCCACATTACACAGAAGCTCATAGCCGATGGTGCCGCAGAGGCAGGCCAGATCATCAATGGTCTGATTTGTATGGGTGATATATACGACATCACCGGGTTTTACCGCCGCATTCCCGATATCGACCATGGAATAATCCATGGTGATTCGCCCTGCCAGGGGAAGGTGGGCCGTATTTTCAATTATAACAGAGATATCCTGCCCGGACAGGGTGCGCGGAAAACCATCGGCGTAGCCCAGGGGAAATGTGGCGATACGGGTGTCTTTTTCTGCCTTCCATGTCTGCCCGTAGCTCACTCCTTCATTCTTTTTTACCCGCCGGACAGAACAGACTGCTGAAATGATCGAGGCCACAGGTTTACTATCCTCAAGGCTGATATGCGGATCGGGACTGCATCCCAAAAGGCTTATGCCCGGACGTATATGGCTGCAGCCGCAGCTTCCGAAAAAAAGCGTGCCCGCACTGTTGGAGCAATGTGTTTCCGTATTTTCTATGTGTGCATTCTTCAGAACGTCAAGAGCTATGCGGAATCGTTTTTGCTGACGGAGTGTCTTTTCTTTTTCTGCGTCATCGGCAGAGTGGAAATGGGTATAGACGGAGGTTATTTTGGCGGAGAGCTTTTTCAGACCGGGAAAAAATTTCCTGATTTCATCGTCACGTATTCCGCAGCGATGCATTCCCGTGTCGATATTAAGGGAGATTTTTCCGTTGAATGAGTGCAGGCAGGTAATCTGAGAGGGATCAATAAGGGAGAGGGTCAGGTCGTTTTTCTTTGCTGCAGTAAAACCTTCCGGTTCAACCCGGCCCAGTATAATGATTTCTCCGCGAATACCGCTGGTGCGCAGGAATAGAGCCTCTTCAAGGGTTGCCACGGCAAATTTTCTCACCCCCCATTCCTGCATTTTTTGGGAGATTATTTTACTGCCGAGACCGTAGGCGCTGTTTTTTATAACGGGGATACAGGCGTCAATGGGTACACCGGCGCGGCGGCACAGACTTTCCAGATTATGGTGCAGAGCACTCAGATTAATATGAAGAAAGGGGGGCGTTGGCTTTTGCATAGGCTGTCCGGGTATCAACATTGCATTTTACTGGAATATAATTTTTGTTTTATCCTCCAATGCGCTAAATTAATTGGCAGGGGATGAAAAATATGCTACCATAGAGACTAAAACCCCTGCTATTTTGAGGTCCTGTGAAAAAACAACAGTTCCGGCGCAGCATTATGTTCCTTTTGCAGATTCTCTCTTCCGTCTTCATCTGGGGATGCACATCTGTATTTCTTGGTATCCTGATTGGTACTGCAGGGGCAGGATTTTTACATGCTCTCAGGATGGCTGTTGGCTTTACAGCCCGTATACCCCATTCTGTGTACGGTGCCCCCGTGGCGTTTTTAATCAGTTATTATATTTTTAAAGCCGGCATGGCAGAAAGTACTGACTATGGTACGGATAAGGTCATAGAAGGGTTTTATACACAGGATAAAAAACTCTCCCTCCGGGTTGTTCCTTTACGTATTCTTGCCACAATTATTACCATTATGTTTGGCGGATCTGCGGGAAAAGCCGGGCCCTGTGCGCAGCTTGGTGCCGGAATCAGCGGTGGATGTGCAGGGCTTTTGCGATGCGATGAGGAAAACAGAAAACGGCTGGTGCTGTGCGGAGTGAGCGCTGGTTTCGGTGCTGTGTTCGGTGCCCCCGTGGCGGGAGCATTTTTTGCAGGAAAGCTGATTCATGTCCGCCGGTTTTCTCTTCTTTCAGTTCTCCCTGCACTGGGAGCTTCCTTTTCCGGTTTTTATTCCGCCCGTTTTTTTCGTATCTCCTATTTTCATCAGGATATTCCCATGCCTCTTCTCCCCGATATTTTCCTTATCGGGGATATGCTGCTTCTTGGAGCTGTTCTCGGCCTTACCGCTGTACTCTTTATCTCACTGCTTTCCGGGGTTGAACATGGCGTGCGGAAAATCGCTCTTCCCCCTGAGATAAAAGCCTTGCTTGGGGGAAGTATCATCCTGATTATTGCTCAGTGGTCCGGCGGCGTGTATACCGGCCTGGGCACCGGGGGGATTGCCTCCTTTACCGCGGGAAATGCGGCACCTCCCTGGAGTGCCTTTGCAAAAATGCTTGCTACCTCTGTTACACTGTCAACCGGCGGTTACGGCGGCATTATTACTCCGATCTTTTTTATCGGTGCCGGTGCGGCAAATTTCTGGGGGCAGTTCGTTGGCGGGGATCCCGCCCTGTTTTCCTCAGTGGGGATGTGTGCCTTTCTTGCGGCAACAACAAATGCTCCCCTGGCGGCGATAATTCTGTGTATGGAACTTTTTGGTATCAGACTGGGTATTCCCGCAGGTGCGGCCTGTACAGTCAGTTATCTTACGGTGGCCCATATGAGTGTGTATCCAAGCCAGATGTTATCCGGGAACAAAACCTTTTTTATGACAAAAAAAATCTCAAAACCCTCCACCCCTGAATACTGATTCCTTTGCACTGACACAGACTGTCCCAGTTTTCAGTTTTTCATGGAAAGGGCTATTCTCCCGGTTTTTTTGTCTGCGGAAAGAACAGAGACCGTGATGATTTCTCCGGGGGAGACAACGTCAAGTGGGTGAGAGATATACTCCGTGCTCATTTCTGAAATATGCACCAGGCCTGTAGAGTGAAGTCCGATATCAATAAAGGCGCCGAAGTCTGTCACATTATCCACCACCCCCTGCAGCCGAATTCCCGTTGACAGATCATCCAGGCAGGTCAGGCTTTTTTTAAACTCCGGAAGAATGAATTCTTTCCGCGGGTCAAGACCGGGATTTCTCAGTTCAAAGAAAATGTCTTTTACCGTTTCCTCAGCAGTATGGGCATCGGTAAAATCATTCGGGTGTACCTGATTCAAAGGTAGAGGATTGTGTAAAAGGTCCCTGACAGAGCAGGAAAGACATCGGCAGATTTTTTCCACAAGGGGATATCTTTCGGGGTGAATCCCTGTGTTTTCAAGGGGGGCCTTTGTATTTCGCACCCGAAGAAAACCAACGGCCTGGGTAAAGCTTTTTTCGCCGATCCCCGCTACCTTCAGGAGTTCTTTACGTGAAGAGAAGAGGCCCTTTTGGCTGCGATGGCGGATAATACTTTTTGCCCGGGTTTTGTTGAGGCCGGAAATGGTGGCAAGAACATCCTCCGAGGCAGTATTGAGATCAGCTCCCACACGATGCACCACCTGTTCCACTGTGCGCAGCAGGTGGTGAGAAAGAACCGATGTATCAATATCATGCTGGTATTGGCCAAGGCCCAGGGAATGCGGCGGTATCTTTATCAGCTCCCCGAGAGGATCCTGCACCCGTCGCCCCAGGGATACGGCGCTGCGCAGGGTGATGTCAAGGTCGGGGAATTCCTTCTGCCCCCGGGTGGAAGCAGAGTAGACTGAGGCACCGGATTCATTCACCATAACAAGGGGGATATCATTACCGCTGCGGGAAAGCACTTCATCCTGAAGAAACTGACGGGTTTCCCGTGCCGCCGTGCCGTTTCCCAGACAGATAAGCTGCGGTTTGTGCTGGTGTAGTAATGCGCATAATTTTTGTTTTGCCTGTTCTTTTTTGGTCGGGGAGGTAATGTATACCGTGACAAAGGCCTGTGGATTTCCCGAAGCAGAAAGAACAGCGGTCTTACAGCCGTGGGCAAAGCCTGGATCAATGGCCATCACCGGAATGGCTCCGGCGGGAGGGGCCAAGAGAGTGTGCTCAAGGTTTTTGCAGAAAATCCGGGTTGAGTGAAGCTGTGCAGAGTGCGCAGCATTTTTTAAGACGTCTTTCTTCAGGGCCGGAAGGAGGTCTTTTGACAAGGCCGTGCTGATGCAGCGCCGTATACATGCGGCATATCTGCCGTGGGGCAAAAGAATGTTTTTTTCAATGTGTTGTTGCGCCCTGGTGCGCGAATAGTCCATGCGCAGGGAAATTTGTTTTTCCCTGTGTCCCCGCAGCAGGGCCATAAGGATATGGGGCTTTATCATCCGCAAAGGTGTGGAGTATCCGTCATATCGGCGGTACACCTCTTCCGTATCCTCTTTTTTCCCGGAAGTATGAGCAGAAAGGATGCAGGTGTCTTGGATATGACCTGTAAGCCAGGTACGCAGGGCTGTATTTTTTCGAAGGCGGTCCCGTATTATATCACCGGCGCCCTCAAATAGTTTCTCAGCCGTTGTATATCCTGCGCTGTATGCCCGGGAAAAGTCAATACAGGCTTTCCATTCCCGTGCGTTTTTGGGGTCAGGGGCTGTAAGAAAATCGGCCAGTTTCTTTAATCCGGCTTTTCTTGCAGCATCAGCCTTTGTTTCGCTTGTTTTTTTGAAGGGTGAGTATCGGGCTTCAAGCTCTTTGATATCTCGGCATGCCAAAAAAGTATCCGCCAGTTTGTCAGTCCATATTCTCCGTTTTTTCAGATCCCTTTGAATTGACTGTATTCGCTTCTCAAAAACCTGGAATTCCTGACAGTCATCATACACAGCAAAGAGGTCGTCTGGTGTCAGAGGGCCGCATATCTCCCTGCGGTATCGGGCGAGAAAGTGAACCGTGGCTCCCTCGTCAAAGGCAGCAGAAACTGCGGAGATATGTTTTGCGCCAAACCCCCGTTTTTTCTGAATGTACCCGGTACGATTCACCATGGCAGGGGGTTAATTGTTTCTGTCCAGTACTGCAAGGAAGGCTTTTTGCGGAAGGTCAATTTTTCCGATGCTCTTCATCTTTTTCTTTCCTTCCTTCTGCTTCTGGAGAAGTTTTTTCTTACGGCTGATATCACCACCGTAGCATTTGGCTGTTACGTCTTTGCGATACGCCTTGACTGTAGTACGGGCGATAACTTTCGAGCCGATTGCCGCCTGAATTGCCACCTGAAACATCTGGCGCGGAATTAACTCCTTCAGCTTTACCGTAAGCTGCTGGCCGATATGATAGGCATCATCACGATGAACAATGGTGGAGAAGGCGTCAACAGGTTCTTTGTTGATAAGTATATCAAGGCGGACAAGATCGTCCTTGTGATAGCCGTCAAATTCGTAATCCATAGATGCATAGCCGCTTGTTGCGCTTTTGAGCTTGTCAAAAAAATCGAGCATAAGCTCCGCCATGGGAATGCGGTAGTGCAGGTTGACCCGGGTGGTGTCAAGGTACTCCATATGGTCCAGATCACCCCGTTTTTCCGTGCAGAGATTCATAATAGCTCCCGTATGTTCCGTGGGGGACAGTATCTGCACCTTTGCTATGGGCTCCATTACGGCATCAATATCTCCCAGGGGAGGCAGATCGCTGGGACGTTCCACATGAATCTCAGCGCCGCTTTTGAGGACCAGTTTGTATACCACGTTGGGGACGGTGGTGATAATCTCAACGTTAAATTCCCGGCGAAGCCGCTCCTGGGTAATTTCCATATGAAGAAGGCCGAGAAAGCCTGTGCGGAATCCAAACCCCAGGGCCTGAGAGGATTCCGGTTCAAAGGTGAGGGATGAGTCGTTAAGCTTGAGCTTGTCCAGGGCCTGGCGGAGGTTTTCATACTCCCCCTTGTCTACAGGGTAGAGTCCGCTGAACACCATCGGTTTTACTTCCTTGTATCCTTCAATAGCCTTTGGGGCGGGATGTGCTGAACGGGTAACCGTATCACCAATGCGAATGTCTTCAAGATCTTTAATATTGCAGATAATATATCCCACCTGTCCCGTATCGAGAGTTTTGAGTGGAACACGCTGCAATCCGAGATTTCCCAGTTCAACAATTTCGTATTCCTGCCCTGTCTGAAGGAAGGTGATTTTATCACCCTTTGAAAGAGCTCCTTCAAAAATCCGTACATATGCGATGGCTCCGCGATAGGAATCAAAAACAGAATCAAAAACCAGGGCTTCCGTGTGTCCCCGTTCCGCATAGGATGGGCCGGGTATGGTGGCAATAACCTGTTCCAGGACTTCTTCCACACCCTGACCGGTTTTGGCGCTGCAGTGGAGGATTTCATCGGGTTCGATACCCAAAAGTTCTGCAATCTGGAGCCCTACTTCCTCCGGGCGGGCCGAGGGCAGATCAACCTTGTTGAGTACGGGAAGAATGGTGAGGTCATTATCCATGGCAAGATAGATGTTTGACAGGGTCTGTGCTTCGATTCCCTGGGCGGCATCAATCACCAGGATTGCGCCCTCACAAGCAGCCAGAGATCGGGATACTTCGTAGGAAAAGTCCACGTGGCCCGGGGTGTCAATGAGATTCATAAAATACTCCCGCCCGTTTTTGGCAGTGTATTTCATCTGAATGGGGTGGGATTTAATGGTGATTCCCCGTTCTTTTTCCAGGTCCATATCGTCAAGAAACTGTTCGGACATATCGCGGTCTGAAATGGTTTCTGTGATCTGGAGGAACCGGTCAGCCAGGGTGGATTTACCATGGTCGATATGGGCTATTATGGAGAAATTCCTGATATGTTCTGCTTCTTTCATAGGTCCTTTCACGGCTGTTATGCTATCTCAAGTATCTTAAATTCTATGGGTCCGGTGGGGGTTTGGGCAATGATGTACTCGTTGTGTTTATGTCCCAGGAGGGCTTTCCCTATGGGAGATGTGACGGATATCATTCCCTCCGACGGGTTTGATTCATCCTGCCCGACCAGGGTATAGGTTTCTGCAAGATCCGCATCGTCTTCATCTTCGGTTTCAATAATTGTTACCCTGCTGCCGAATACAACGGTATTGGTGTCGCCCTGTTTTTCCAGTACCTGAGCTCCTGCAAGGGATTTTTCAAGATAGTGGATTCTGTCCTGAATATGCCCCTGTTTTTCACGGGCGGCGTGATATTCCGCATTTTCCTTCAGATCACCTTCGGCACGGGCTTCTGCAACCTTTTTAATAATATTCGGCAGTTCTGTTTTTTTTAGGGTTTCCAGCTCCTGCAAGAGAGCATCGAACCCGGCTTTTGTCATCACATTTCTATTACTCATGGGAGAGGTAGTCCTTTTGTTTTGTTCACAAAATCCCCACAAAAATATATATATACAAAATCTTCTGTATATTAATAGTGCAAAGGTGTATATTTATTGCGAATAAGAAAAAAGAAAAATTAATCAAAAAAAGGTGTTGAAATGCTTGACATTGATCTAACGGGAAAAACGGCTTTTATCGCAGGAGTCGGTGATGATAAAGGGTTCGGATGGGCGATTGCAAAGCGTTTATCTCAGGCGGGAGCAACTATCCTTGTGGGGACCTGGCCGCCGGTATATGACATGTTCCTCAAAACCCTTCGCAAGGGGAAACTGGACACAGAGCTTCCGGACGGTTCCCGGCTTGAGATCACCGAGGTATTCCCACTGGATGCAGTGTACGACACTATGAAAGATGTTCCGCGGGAGGTCCGGGAACATAAACGATATGCACAGCACGATTCCTTTACCATAGAAGAAACGGCAAAAAAAGTTAAGAAAAAATACGGAAAGATTGATATCGTTATTCATGCCCTGGCCAATGGCCCGGAGGTGCATAAGGATCTTCTTGATACAAGCCGTCACGGATATCTGACCGCCTTCTCCACCTCAGCATACTCTCTGGTTTCTTTGGTCCAGAAGTTTGGTCCCGTGATGAATGAAAACGGTTCTGTACTGTCCCTGACATATCTTGCTGCAGACGGCACTGTTCCCGGTTATGGCGGCGGTATGGGTGCTGCAAAGGCGGCTCTGCAGAGTGATACCCGGACCCTTGCCTTTGAAGCGGGACGGAAATGGAATATCCGTGTTAATACCATTTCGGCAGGTCCTCTGAGAAGTCGTGCTGCCCGTGCGATCGGCTTTATCGATAAAGCGGTTTCCTATTCCAAGGGAAATGCCCCCCTGACCCAGGATTTTGAAGCGGATCATGTGGGTGCTGCTGCTGCGTTTATTTCGTCTCCTCTGGCAGGAGCGATAACGGGAACCACACTGTATGTGGATAACGGGCTTCATTCCATGGCTATGGCCCCCAAGGCTATCGATTAGTTTTGTGCAGTACGCTCAGCTTTACAGCGGCCTTTTGGGCCGCTTTTTTATTGTGTATTAATTATATTTATAACAGAATAATTTGAATAAAGGAGTATACATGGCAAAGGAAAAATGCGTATTAGCCTATTCGGGGGGACTTGATACCTCTGTTATGATTCAGTGGCTGATTGATACCTTTGACTGTGAGGTTATTGCTGTCTGTGCAAATCTCGGTCAAAGGGATGAGTTGGAAGGATTGGAGGAAAAGGCTCTCAAAACAGGTGCGGTGAAGGCGTATATAGAAGATCTGCAGGAAGAGTATATTACAGATTATATTTATCCCGTACTGAAGGCCGGCGCAGTCTATGAAAATAAATATCTGCTCGGTACCAGTCACGGACGGCCTCTTATTGCCCGGAGAATGGTGGAAATAGCCCGAAAAGAAGGGGCCACCATGGTAGCACATGGCGCCACGGGAAAGGGTAACGATCAGGTGCGGTTTGAGCTGACCTTTATGGCTCTTGCACCGGATCTTAAAATCATTGCTCCCTGGAAGGATGATCGCTGGACCCTTACCTCCCGCGAAGAATGTATTGAATATGCTGAGAAGCATAATATTCCCCTTTCCGTATCCAAGGAAAAGATCTATTCTGAGGATGCCAATATCTGGCATATCAGTCATGAAGGGGGAGAGCTTGAAGATCCGGGAAACGAGCCCCTCGATTCGGTTTTTACAAAATCTTCCCTGTTGGAAGATGCTCCCGATACACCGGAATATGTGGAAATTGAATTTGAAAAGGGTGTTCCCGTGGGGATTAACAGTGAGCGGATGTCCTCTGCTCTTGCCCTTGTGGAAAAACTGAATGACCTCGGAGCTAAACATGCCGTTGGTCAGATCGATATTGTTGAAAACCGCCTGGTGGGTATTAAATCGCGCGGGGTTTATGAAACTCCCGGCGGAACAATTCTCTATGCAGCTCATCAGAATCTTGAGGAACTGGTTCTTGACCGTGATACATTTCATGAGAAACAGAAGCTTGCCTTAACCTATGCAGACCTTGTATATGATGGAAAATGGTTTACCCCTCTGAGAGAAGCTATTGACGCTTTTATAGATTCCACTCAGGAGGAAGTGACGGGACGGGTGAAGCTGAAACTGTATAAGGGCAATATTGTTCCCGCCGGAGCCTGGTCTCCAAATTCCCTGTACGTTGATGAACTTGCGTCATTTGACGATGTTGATTTCTACGATCAGAAAGATGCCGGAGGCTTTATCCGCTGTTTCGGCCTTCCCATGAAGGTTGAAGGTATGCGCCAGCGCAGGGAAATCTAGCAGCCCTCCTCACGACCATAATCAGCACGGGCGGATACCATCTTGCGGTACTCCGCCCTTTTTTCTTGTATCTTCTCCTTTCCTATTCTATACTCCTGTATGATACCGGTTTGGCTTCATAAGGAGTGGTATGGCTCTGATTATCATAGATGATGAACCCTATATCTGCAAGCTTCTGGAAAATATCCTTCACGGTATTCCGGAGGACAGCATGAGCTTTACCTCTCCCTATGTGGCATTTGATTACCTTTCGGGGTTATCGGATGATTCCTATAATCTATTGCTTCTTGATTATTATATGCCCGGAATGAACGGTCATGAACTGATTCGAAAAATCCTTGCACATGATCGGAAGTATTACACCTATATCATCGTTATGACCGGTACTGTGGATCAGGACAGAAAGCATATTGATTCCTTATATGCCGGGGCAGATGATTTTGTCCGGAAACCCTTTGATGCATCTGTCATCAAGGCACGTATCTCCACGGGGCTGCGCTCCCTGGAGCTAAAAAAAAGTGTTGCTTTGTATACACGGAAGCTTGAACAGAAAAACCGTGAACTGGAACGTTCCTATGCGCAGCTTGCCGCAGCACAGTCAAAGATGGTGCAGCAGGAAAAACTGGCCTCCATAGGCGAGCTTTCCGCCGGTATTTCCCATGAGATAAATAATCCCGTGGGATTTATAAAAAGCAATACAGAGTCCCTGGGAAAATATGTAGGGAAGATCTCCGGGATGAAGGAGAAAATCTGTGCCGCCAAAACTCTGCTTCCCAGGGAGCAGAAAGATCTTGCCTTTATTATTGAGGATATGTCACATATAATTGAGGAAAACGGCGAGGGAATAGCCCGGATTGAATCCATTGTGAATCATATGAAGAAATTTGCCCGCCATGACCGTGAGCGTGAGCGGGAGCTGTGCAATATTAATGATGCTGTGCGAAGTACTCTTGTTATAGCGCGGAACAGAATTAAGTACATTGCCGAAATTGATCTTGAGCTTGAAGAGGTTCCCGATATATACGCCGTTTCAAGCGAAATAAATCAGGTGCTGCTGAATATTATCGTCAATGCAGTTCAGGCAATAGAGGAGCACTGTGATACGGAAAAAGGCAGGATATGTATTCGTACTTCTGCACATGAAAATATCGTACAGTGTGAAATTTCGGATAACGGTGCGGGGATAGATCAGAAAGACCAGAACCGGATTTTTGATTTGTTTTTTACCACAAAAACACAACTCAACGGCAGCGGTCTCGGTCTGAGTATATCACACGATATCATTGTAAACAAACATGGCGGTGAGTTGTCCTTTACGTCCCGGCGGGGAAAGGGAGCCACTTTTTTTATTACACTTCCGGTGAGACAGGAGGAAGGCTTATGAACAGAATACTCTTTGTAGACAGCGAGGAGAGTATCGTCAATGCGCTTCTGCGTTGTTTTCAGGGGCAGCCCTATGAGATGGCATCTGCCCTGAGCCTCAGTGAGGCAGAGGACATCTTTTCGCAGCTGAAGCCGCAGATGCTCATTATTGACATCTCAATGGAACAGATGAAGGGACGGGCATTTGTAAAGAAAATGAAGGAGCTCACACCCTCGTTAATAGTTATTGTCCTAACGGCCTATAACGACAGTGATACTGCGATTGATATGGTGGGTGAGCGGCTGGCCAAGCTTTATATGATTAAACCCTGGGATAACGCAGAGCTGAGAAAGACAGTTTCCTATCTTTTTACCTTGTACAATGAAATAAAACACCGCCCGGCCATTGATCTTCTTTCGGACAATTTTGATCTGATGCAGCTGCCCAGCAGTTATATAAATATCCATTCCATGATTCTTGAAGAAAAGGATATGATTTCCATATCGGAAGAAGTTGAAAAGGATCCGGTTCTTTCGTCAAAATTGCTCTCCCTGGTAAATAACGCGTTCTATGGATTGCGTGTATCCTCGGTAAAAAAAGCCGTTTCATATCTTGGGCTGAATGTATTGGAGAATATGCTCTTATCCATCAAAATATTCGATACTTATACCGCACAGGACGGCATGGAGGAGGTACTTTCGGAGATATGGGAGCATTCAAACCGTACAAACCGAATTTTTACCGGGCTGTATTCAGCCATACTGGGAAAGAATGTTCCCGAAGAGTATTCATCCGTTGTGCTGCTTCACGATATGGGAAAAATGATGATGATGAATATCGATTTTAATAAATTTCTCTATTGTTATAATAAAGAAAAAGAGGGCGAAGATCCTTCGTCTTATGAGAAACAGGTTTTCTCCATAACCCATTCAATGCTGGGGGCCTTTGTGATGGATTGGTGGAATCTGCCCGGTGAGATAATAGAGGCTGCACTGTATCACCATGATCCGGATAACCCCCATGTCAGCAGCAGGGAAACCATGCATCTGATTTCCCTGGCAAATGTTTTGGATCGGGCAAAAAACAAAGAAGCCGTGAAAGAGGAGGTGCACAGGGCACATGCCGTGCAAGCCCTGTTTGACCTGAATGAGGAACGGCTCTATGACATATGTTATGAGATAGTTACAGGGTAAAAAGGAGAGCTATAATGGGAAAAATATTATTTGTTGATGATGAGGAAAACATTCTTCGTTCATTAAAACGGACGTTTTTTGATGTATCGGGCCATGATGTGTATTTTACGGATAGCCCTGAAGACGCCTTGGAAATTGTGCGGGAATCCGGTATTCATGTGGTTGTCTCAGATATTAAGATGCCCCGAATGTCCGGAGTTGAACTACTGCACCGTGTAAAGCAGATACATGAAGACATTGTCTGTATAGCCCTTTCCGGTCATGCGGAATTTGCGGATATCAAGGAAGCCATAAACAGCGGTGATATATGGCGGTATATTGATAAACCCTGGGATAATGACAAGCTCGTTATTACCCTGAATAATGCCATAGAGTTCTATGAGAAAACAAAGGAGAACCGGGAGTTGGTGTATCAGCTGGAAGCAAAAAAAACTGAGCTTGAACGGATGAACAGAAATCTGGAGGAGCTGGTGCAGATGCGCACCAAAATGCTTGAAGAGCGTACGCGCATAATGAATATGATAATTAATGACAAAAGCCTGGATGAGGTTTTTACGGCAGTGGCGGAGAATATTATCTTTTTCGGGAAAGCCGGAGCGGTGCAGATAGAATCAGCTTTTCTGGACAGGAATTTTGTTTTTCCGGAGAAATATCTGGGTCAGTATGATCTGAATCCAAGGGACTTCCATGATTCATTTATTGTAAAAAGTGATACCTATGTAGCCTGTGAACTGAAGAAGCATGATACCCATCTGGGATATATGGTTATGCGTGATGTTTCCCAGGATTATCTGACGGAACTTTATTCTGTGGTTGAAACCTTCTCCAATCTGGTTGTTATCTATCTGTATCAGAAAAAAACCATACAGGAACTTCCGCAGATGCTTGCCCAGATTGAATCCATTATCGGTGAAATGTAGCCCATGTCCACTGCAGACAAAATACGCATTCGCTTAAACCGAGAGTGTACTGAAGCCTATCTTCAGGAATACCCCTCCTATGTTCAGATGGATGATATCCATGAGAAACTCAGGATCCTGGACATCGTTCAGGGGATTGATGATGCGAATATTGAAGCAGTTCTTTCCGGGAAGGTTCCCCGGGAATTAACCCCCGTGGCACATACAGAGACGGTTAAGAATACCATAACCCTCTGTGACGGAAAAAAGACCAGCCTTGAGAAGGCCGTCAAGTCTCTATCCTCTGCTGCGGAAGCATTGCACATGGATAAAATGGACTACCGGGACACCGCCATCTTTGTTTCTTCAGGTGAAATTGCCCTTACCATAGACCTGCTGCGGGATAAGCTGAATGTTTTTGGTAAGAGCCTGTGGAGTGATGATCCGCGAAATCTTTTAGAGCCGGAGCCATCGGCCTTTGAAGTGGAGGAAAAAGAGGAGTACCTTGAATACAAAGCACAGAAGACGGGATATCTCCTGCTACGGGATACGCGTGTGCTTACCATTGAAGCACCGTTTCAAAAAAGTTCAGACGGCCTGTATATGGAGTTTCCACTCCTGCCACTGGCACGGGGAAGAGAGAATCTGTATCAGTTCCTCCGGCAGGAAAAGGAAGATTTTGAGAAAAAACACTCTCTCTCAGCAGCTGCGTTTATGGATGCTGAGTCTTTTGCCGCCCTGATGAAACAGGCCCCACTGCGTATTACCGCCTATGAAGGGCGCCGAAAGAAAGACGGTGCCGACAGTCGGTTTGAGCTTTTAACAGAAAGTATACAGGAGTCAGATGCGGAAGATAGGGATAGAAAGGTGGATATGAAGTCCTTTACCTCCTATGTGGAGGTGCATAAGGATGAATTAATCGCCCGAAAGGAAAAAGCCCGTCAGGGTAGTGACGGTGTGGGGGTTGACGGTACTGTCACCCCTGCCTATCACGGGAAGGATATTCCTTTGAAAACCGGTGCTCATGTAAAAACCTCGGAAGAGGAGGGGCGTATACTCTATTATGCTGCAGAGACCGGTGTGCTCCGGGTAAAGAATGATTTTATTGAAGTCGTTGAGCAGCTGGTTATTGAGGGGGATGCCGGAGTACACAGCGGAAATATAACCTATTCAAAGGATGTTATTGTCAAGGGAAATCTCTGTGACGGCTACACAATACGATGTGGAAGAAATCTGACCATTGAGGGAAATGTCGAAAACGGCGGATGTATTCACTGTGCAGGAAACCTCTTTATAGGAAACGGTATTTTTGGAGACCGGACTACGGTCTTTGCGGGAAAAGATTGTGACGTCGGTTTTGTTCAGGACAGCTATGTCACTGTTGAGCAGAATCTTACGGTCAGGAATTTTTCCTGGCAGAGCCGGCTTTTTGCGGGAGGAACCCTGACGGTTTCCGGGAATAAGGAACGCCGGGGGAGCACCTGTGTTGTGGGCGGAGAACTCATTGCCATGAGAAATATGTATCTTAACTCCGTAGGGTCCCCCTCAGGAAAAACCTGGCTGTACTGCGGGTTTAATCTCCGTCTCAAAACAAAGGAGAAGGAGTTGGCGGAGTATGCGGCAAAGCTGGAAAAACTGATAACCACCATACAGGACAGCATGGGGATTAATCTGCATGATACCGCAGCTTTGCAGAGGCTGCACACATTCTCACCCAAAAAGCGGCAGGAAATTAAAACAACCCTTGCAAAACTCAAAGAATATATGGCAAAAAAAGAGTATATTGAAACGGGGCTTCAGAAATTGCGCAATATGATATACAGCAGCAATGAAAAAATCGGAATATATGTAAAAAAGGATGTGCTGTCCGATGTTTCTGTTACGCTTCTGCATGATACCCGGATAATTCACAATGATATCAGCGGTGTTCATTTCTATCATGCAAAATCCGGTATGAAGACCCGTCCGTATACGGAGAGTTAATTATCGTACAGGGCTTTGTATGTCCAGTAATTCCCCAGCACTTTTTTGATATAGTTCCGGGTTTCGGAAAAGGCGATAAATTCTGCAAATAAATAGGGATCATCAAGAATTTCGCTGTTTCTGTTTACCCAGCGCTGTACATTATGGGCACCTCCGTTATAGGATGCCAGGGCCTTGATTTTACAGCCGTCAAACTGGGAAAGACGCTTACTGATATAATAGGCACCGAAAATAATATTTGTTTTCGGTTCAAAGAGCATATCCGTACGGAACTCCTGATTCAGTTCAGAGGCAATCAGCTTCCCCGTGGGAGGAATAATCTGCATCAGTCCCAGGGCACCGGCATGGGAGCCGATGGACTCATGATAGGTGCTTTCCTGACGCATTATGGCCGGAATAAGATAGTAATCAATGGAAAACTTTTGGCTTGCTTCCCGTATCCAGGGGCGGTATACATCAGGGTAGAATCGTTTTAACAGTTCCAGGGGAGGATCTTTGCGCAGTGAGGCCGGCAGCTGGTAATAGATTTCACGGATAATCTTGTAGGATTCGTGGTATTGCCCCGTGATATGATAGAGATCGGAGAGTTTGAGCAGAACTTCGTAGTTTGAGCTGGTATCCAGCATCAGGGGTTCTATAAGAAAATATGTTTCATCGGAAAACCCGAGGGATCCAAGCTGAATGGCCCGTCTGTAGAGGGAGTCATCCCCGGGATCTGAAGTATGGCCGGCGGAAGAAGTGAGCTCTCTAACAGCCTCCTGAAGAGAAGAATCATTTTCTGAAAAGGAGAGCCCCGCGGAGGTATCCAGTTGTTTTCCCGATATCCACGCATAATAGTGCGTGGGATTGTGAGAGATGGCTTTTACGTATGCCTGTGCGGCACCTGCTGTATCCCCGGTAGCTTCCAGTGAGCGACCGATCCAGTAATATCCTCCCTGATACAGGGGTGAATGAGGGAAGGTGTCACAGAATCGGCGGAATTCCTCCCGGGCTTCTTCGTATTTCCCTTCCCGAAAATACAGCAGACCAATCCGAAAGGCCGCATCATCACCGAATCGTTTCCCCGGTGTGGTATTTCGTATTTCACGGAAGGCCTTTCGGGCTTTATCGTAATTCCCCCGATTCTCCTCCTGCCAGGCAAGATACCATAAAATATTGTGGCTTCGGGCTAAATGGGGGTAATAACTGACATGTTTCATATACCAGCGGTGGGCCGTGTCCTCCTGTCCGATATTCCTGTAGGAGCGGGCAATATAATATAAGAGAGGAGTCGCCGGTCCGTAGGCATCATAATATTTTTTACCCCAGCGAATGGTGTTGTTCCAGTTTTCCAGTTCAAAATTCAGTTCCGTACGAAATTTAAGATACTCGTTTTCTGACACATCCCGGGAAAAGTTCTCACGTTTCAGAGCATAATGAAGCCAGCGGCTTGCCCCGGAAAGATACCCGCTGTTGCGCAGCGACCGGGCAATTTCAAACGCCCGTGCAGGGGAAAAATCTTCTGTGATTATCGAGGTATCAGTGATCTCCCGCAGAAAGCGGGTGAGTGCACCTTCCTCAATTGCAGCCTGTTTGAATTCCGCGTAGGTATCCTGTGTGAGTCCCGCAACATCAATAATCTGCTTCCAGTTGACTTTGTCATCGGGAGGAGGAGGTATATCCTCTTCTGCATGCATAAGGCGCCGCCAGCGGGTGATCCAGTCAATTTCCCCGAGTTGGTCTTCATATTCCTGTGAAAGGGAGTCTATTTTATTGTAGAGAAAGAATGAATAGGGCTGCATATCAGTGGAGTGAGCCGCCTTGCGGTAATGCAGGATGGCCTCTTTGATATTTCCGCGCTGCAGATAGATGTCTCCCTGCTTCCGATATGCAAAGGGGGCAAAAAACCCGTCTGAATGGACTGTTTTTTCAAGGTGTGCAAGGGCCGCAGAGTCCATATCCTCCCCCAGGGAGATGATTCCCAGCTTGAGCTGGTAATATGCCGGGTCTTCATGGGTTTCGGCTTCCACAATAGAGCGTGCCCGACTGTATTCTTCGTTCATGATGTGAAGATTGCCTGCACAGTCGGTGTAATCATCAAAATTGATAACAGAACTGCTGAGGTGGAGAATAGGCAGGAGTATAAGGAGCAAAAACTTTATCATGGCGCAATTATCATGTAAAATATATACTTATGGTAAATATAACTTTGAACAGTATGTATTGGTACGTATAGGGAGTTTTTTTATGAATTTACCGAAAGAATCTTCAAAATACCAAAACTGGCAGAGAAAAATTGTAAACTCCGGCTGCCGTCTGGAAGGGGTTGCGGAACTGTCTTCGCAGTGGAAACCGGGAGGGGAACTGCTTTTTGCCTATCTTGATGCAGCGGTGCGTGCGCCCGAAGGCTATCGGCTGCCGCATATTCTGTTTCTTCGCGGAGACGCCGTGGTTATTGTACCCCGGGTGATTAATCGTCAGACCCGGCAGGAGCGGTTTCTTGTGGTGCAGCAACGGCGAATTGCCGATGGAGCGGTTCATATGGAATTCCCGGCGGGAATGGTTGATTCCCATGGGGATGATCCCCGCCTCACGGCGCAGAATGAACTGTATGAGGAAACCGGGCTTTTTGTACAGCGTGACGATCTTGAGATTCTGCATCAAAAACCTCTCTACAGCAGCCCCGGTGCCAGCGACGAAGGGATCTGGTTTTTCGGAATACGTCTGGAGATTTCAAATGAAACATACAGGGTACTCCAGGGCTCTGAGCACGGAAACACAGATGAAAATGAACACATTCGGGTGGATCTGGTTTCTGACACAACGCTTATAGACAATGCGGCCTCTCTTCAGGTGCTCTATGGCCGGGAGCTTTTTAGCAAACGGGGGGAGTTTCCCGTGGTTTCCCTTTGAGCGATTCCGCGGCAAAGAGCAGACCGCCGATGATGCCCACCGCAAGGGTGGCGCTGTAAAACAGGGCGGCGAAACTGACCACGTCCGGCCCGCTGAGAACGGGGAAGGAAATAAGAAGCATGTACTCCCGTATACCCGCACCGTTCACCGTGAAGGGAATAAAGGTAAGTACGGTTATAACGGGCATTACCATGAGGAGGCTTCTCCAGGAAAGCGGAGTTTCGATGGCTGCAAATATCAGAAATGTAATAAGAACGAGTATAAGAAATATGATCAGGGCAAAAATTAGGGTCATACTGATAACCCGGGGATAGTGAAGATAAAAGCGCAGGCTCTTTTGAAATTTTTCCACCATATTTCCGAATCGGCGGGGAATAATTCTGTGGTGAAGCACGGTGGTTGTGAGCGGGGTAAACAGGATTATTACAGCTGCCATAAGCAGGGGGTAGATGCAGATAAAGAGTATCCGTGCCCGTGCGGGGAGGAGGAAAAAAAGATCGGGATTATAGAGAATTGCCCCAATGCCGAGTACGGCCAAAACAACAAATCCCGTGACCCGCGCAAAAATAACAGATGCAGCGGCATGGGCTTTTTCTGTATGCTCCAGCCCCAGTCGTGTACCCTTGATGATATCTCCGCTGGCGGCGGAGGGCAGAAAAAGCTGAAAGAAAAATGCCGTGAAATGATGGTAGAAAAGCCGTCTGAAGGGAACCTTTCTCAGGGGGGTTACGGACAGAACAGTCTGCCATTTGAGTACGTGCAGAAACTGCATAAGAAAGGTGAGGACACTAATGGTTAAGATATCTGCTGGTGATATGCGGGAAAGAGTGGCCAGCATTTCATCGGAGTCCACCTGGCGCAGTATGGCATAAAAAAGGGCTGCGGTTATCAGTACTTTGAGAGGGGCCAGGATACGCTGTTTGAGAGTTTTATCCATGGATCAGAGGGCTTCCTTCATTTCTGTAAGTCGATTTCGGTGTTTTTGTACCCATTCAATCTGTACTTCGTAGGAGGTGGGCTGCAATTCCCGTGTGAAGGCGGTAATAATTTCCTCCGCCATTTCTTTTTCGCCCCGCTGCAGATGCACATCGGCCATAATAACAGCAGCGGATAATATATCCGCCAGATTCCGGGGAGTGCGTTCCCGGGAAATCCGAAGAAGCAATTCTGCCGTCTTCTGTGCCTCATCCAATGATCCCCTGCGATGCAGCGCGTTTGCATGGGCACGCAACGCTGTAGTATTATGGGGGTATGTGTGGAGAATTTCTTCGCTGTGTGCAAGCGCCCGGGAAAAATCATTCATATCATAATAGATCCAGAAAAGATTCTGACGGGTAAAGAAAGAAAAGAAGGATGGCTTCTCAGCAAGAGTCTCAAGCTGAGTACGTGCACCGGCAGGATCATCGGAAAAAGGGAGCCAGGAGAAGGTCTTGGCACTGTAATAATTGTAGAGCGCAATTGTTTCAAGGAGCGGTAGAGCTGTGTACCCGCGGTCTTTAAGCCTGCGCATCTGCTGTACCCCCCGTCGGGTTGCAGAAAGACCGTTAAGTGTACGCCCAGTTTTCATACGGTGGAGTCCGTACATTCCATGAAGAGAAGCCGTAAAGAAGGTATCCTGCGGGGTTTTATCTCTTTTTTCCCGGAATAATTCCAATGCCCGGTGCAGACCCGCTGTGAAATCTGTGTATTCCGGATGAAAGGCTTCATAGTCGATAATACGGGCATTTTCCACTGAAAGCACATAGAAAAGTGAATCCGCCTGCGGAAGGGATGCACCGGCAATAAGATCCCGGGCTTTTTTGTATTCCTGATTCAGAATATGCCGGTGAATATCGGTATATATATTCGGCATAAGGTCTGTCCCGGCAGCAGAAACTGCAAAAATAAGCGCATACAGAACACATTTCATGCGGACTACCATTCGTATGCAGCAGCAATGGGAAAACGTCGTCCCATGCCGAAAGCCTTGGGGGTCACCTTTAATACGGGCGGTGCCTGTCGGCGTTTATACTCATTTGTTTTTAGTGCCCCGATAACCCACTTCACCTGTGCTGCATCAAATCCCCCGGCAATGAGATCCGTGGCGGAAGCATCTTCTTCAAGAAGCCGTTTCAGCAGTGCATCCAGAACATCATAGGGAGGGAGAGTGTCATCATCTCTCTGGTCGGGACGTAATTCCGCCGAAGGCGGCTTCAGGATAGTTGCGGAGGGAATGACCTCTGAATGACGGTTTATATATCGTGCCAGGTCAAAGACCTCTGATTTGTAGATATCCGCCAGTACCGAGACAGCGCCGTTCATATCGCCGTAGAGGGTGCAGTATCCCACAGCCATTTCACTTTTATTTCCCGTGTTAAGCACCAGGTAACCGAATTTATTGGACAGCGACATAAGAAGTGTTCCCCGAATGCGTGACTGAAGATTTTCTTCCGCAGTATTGGGAGGCAGATTATCAAAATGGGGAGCAAGATGATCAAAAAAT
Organism: Fibrobacterota bacterium; assembly: GCA_051745755.1. Classification (GTDB taxonomy): domain Bacteria; phylum Fibrobacterota; class Chitinivibrionia; order Chitinivibrionales; family Chitinivibrionaceae; genus Chitinivibrio. Next base: position 20,195 of record JBNJEI010000005.1, on the reverse strand, counting down.
GATGTGTATATATCCTCAATGGGTATTTCTGTCACGGTGATGCCGAGATTCTGCGCCAGCTGTGCGGAATCTGAAACCGATCCCTCTGAGGAATACCGGGAAGGCATGGTGATGCCCCAGACATTTTCCGGTCCCAGGGCCGCAACGGCAAGAGCTGCGGTAACCGCCGAATCAATTCCTCCGGAGAGCCCGATCAGGGCCTTTTTGAAGCCCGTTTTATGGAAATAGTCACGAATCCCCAGAGTAGCGGCCTTATAGAGCTCAGACTCCCCGCTATACTCTTCGGCGATAACCGGGGTTGAGAAGTCACTTGTGTCAATAATCTGTAATAGTTCCTCAAAACGGGGCAGGCGGCAGACAATCTCCCCCGCAGCATCAACTGCGGTGGATCCGCCGTCAAAAATAAGTTCATCGTTAGCTCCCACGGCGTTGACCATGACAAAGGGTATATGTTCCTCCACGGCATGGCGGGATATCATTTCCGTGCGTTCTTTGCCCTTGTTTTTGTGAAAGGGGGAGGCGGAGATGTTAATGATTATTTCGGCCCCTTTTTGTGTAAGGCGGTGAACGGGGTTTACATCGTAGGAGCGATAGATACCCGATGAGGATTTGGTCCACATATCTTCACAGATGGTAATGCCGATAGTGGTATTGGCAAAGTGAAAAACGTCATGTTCCCGGGCTTCTTCAAAATAGCGGTGTTCATCAAATACATCATAACTTGGCAGCAGGGTTTTATGCTGTGTGAAAATAATTTCTCCGTTTGCCACCACCACGGCGGAATTATACAGTCTGTGTCGGTTCGGCTGATTTGTGGGGAGGGCTATACCCGTAAGGATAGCCTTTTCCGGGAGTGATTCAGATATCCTGCGCAGACGATCCAGAGCGTATCCCGACTGCTGGTTAAACCAGGAGTGATCAAGCAAATCGCGGGGAGGGTATCCCGGAATAAACAGTTCGGGAAAGACAAATATATCCGCGCGGCGGTAATTAAGGTTTTCCACAACCTCCTCAATTTTCTTCAGGTTGCCGTCCACATCTCCGACGGTGCTGTTGAGCTGGCATAGGGCAATTTTCATAGCGGGCCGTTCCTTTCCTGGTATTTCTGATTCCACTTCATTTTAAGACAGACTGGGGCGGCAGATTCAGGCATGGTATTTTTTTAAAGACGGAGCCTTGTTTGTAATAATATCCATAAGTGTTTCATGCAGAATCTCTCCGTCTTCAGTTTCCAAAACACTGCAAAGTGGCTGGTAGAGCGGGCTGTTAAAAAAAGTGCTTAGGGGTATTGGGTTTTTTCTGCTGAAGCAAGCCTGTACAAGGGGCGTTAATTGATACTGGAGATCAAAGGCTTTTTCGTAGTTTTCTGCAGTGCTTTCAGCGATGATTCTATTCATAAATCGCAGGGCCTCGGGGATATTTGCCGTGGCGGATATTATGCCCGTTCCGCCGTCACGCATAAGCTGAGCCAGGGCATCGTCTTCACCGGAAACAACGGAAAAGGGCAGGTCCTCCGTGGCTTTTATGATATTGACGGTGTCTTCGCGCTGATTGCCGCCAACGGTAAAATCAACAGCCTGTTTCAGGCCGATAAACTGCGGGTTCTCCGCAAGTTCAATCACTGTTTCGGCAGTGATATAACTGTTTGTTCTGCCGGGTACATTGTACATGACGATTTCCGCACCGGTTTCTTCAGCCAGGGTTTCAAAATGCTTTTTGATACCGTATCTGGTGGGATTGTTATAATAGCCGGTGACGCACAGAACGGGAATCTTTTTTATGTTCAGTATATTCTTGATCATTGAGACGGATTCACGGGTGCAGTTTGAACCGGCGCCGGCAATTACTTCACATTTGTCACCGATGTATTCCACCACAAAGCGAATAAATTCAAGGTGCAGGCTATGGCTGAGAGTGGCGCTTTGTCCCGTGGTTCCCACGGGAACAATGCCGCTTATTCCTTCGGCGATAAGATCATCGATAATGAGCTTTGTTTTCTCATAGTCTATGGAATTGTACAGTCGTTTGGGACAGTCGTCTTTAAGGGGGGTAAAAAGGGCGGTATAGACACCGTTCAGTCTTTTATTCTGCATATATCCTCCGGTATAGTATTTCTGAGTAATTATCCAATGGGCGCTATTTGAGATCGGTCATCCAGTTGTGGCGGTCCGCAACGGTTCCATACTGAATCCCCTGCAGCTCTTCATAAAGTTTTGTCAGGGTCTGGCCGGCTTTGTCCGGAGTACCGAATTCATAGTTCCTGTTTCCGTACACAATGGCGTATACGGGGGTAATGACCGCTGCAGTCCCGCAGGCTCCCACTTCACTGAAGGAGGGCAGCTCTTCAAGGGGTATGGGCCGTTTTTCAACGGTACAGCCGAAATCCCGTGCAAGCACCTGGAGGGATTTGTTGGTGATGCTGGGCAGGATTGATTTTGAATCGGGCGTCACATAGGTGGTATCTTTGATGCCGATAAAATTGGATGTGCCGAATTCATCAATGTATTTGTGCTGTGCCGAATCAAGGTAGAGTGAAATGGGATAGCCCTTTTCTTTTCCGTAGAGATCGCCCATCATCCCCGCAGCATAATTGCCGCCGGCCTTGATATTGCCCACACCCTGTGGAGCGGCACGGTCAAATTCATCCTGTATACAGGCCTGAACAGGATAGAAACCGTTTTTATAGTAGGGGCCCACGGGCATGCCCAGAATATAGAGATCGTAATCCTCTGCGGGCTGTACTCCGATACGGGGCGTGGTGCCGATGAGAAGCGGCCGTACATAAAAGCTTGCTCCTGTTCCGTAGGGCGGGATATAGTCCATATTGTCTGATACAAGAAGAGATATCGCTTCTGTAAAAAGATCCTCCGGTACTTCCTGCATCAGCAGACGCCGGGCGGAGCTATTCAGACGGCGGGCATTTTCTTCGGGTCGAAAGGCCTTGACAGAGCCGTCCTTCTGAGTAAAAACCTTGAGTCCTTCAAAGGCCTCCTGGCCGTAATGCAGGGCGGTGGCGGCCACATGGAGTGATATCATGGGATTTGTTACCAGTTCAGGTGTTTTCCAGGATCCCTTTGTAAAGGAGACCCGTACAAAGGAATGTGTTTCCTGATATGAAAACCCCAGACTGCTCCAGTTAATATCTTTTTTACCTGTCATCTGCTGCTCCTTTTGGGTTATGCCCATCCTTCAAGAGTTTATATTTAATGCTGTCCACCAAAGCGATCCACGAAGCTTCAATAATATTTGTGGATACGCCGATGGTTCCCCAGCGATCATTTCCGTCTGTGGATTCAATCAGGACCCGTACCTTGGCTGCTGTTCCCGCACTTCCTGCAAGAACCCGTACTTTATAGTCTTCCAGATGCATGGTGCTCAGTTCAGGATAGATTTCTGTGATAGCTTTTCTCAGAGCGTTGTTCAGGGCATCCACGGGACCGTTTCCTTCGGCGGCGGTGTGGACGGTTTTTTCGCAGCCTTCGATGTTTTCAACCACTTTAATGGTGGCTTCCGAAAGCGGCATCCCGTCACTGCGGACATCTTCTATCACCCGAAATCCTTTGATAATAAAGGGGTCCTTAAAATCCCCCAGTTCCTTATGCACCAGAAGCTGAAATGTGCCGTCCGCAGCTTCAAAATGATAGCCCTCTTTTTCCATTCTTTTGATGGTGGAGAGGAGTTTTTTGACAATGGGATCTTTCTTGTCGATATGGGGGAGGACATTTTTCAGTTTTTCTATGATGGTACCGCTGCCCGCCTGATCGGAAATCACAAAATGCCGGGTGTTGCCCACCAGCTCGGGGGCCATATGTTCAAAGGCACGGCGGTTTTTGCGCACACCGTCAACATGGGCGCCGGCCTTGTGGGAAAAGGCCGCTTCCCCCACAAAGGGGGCACGGAAATTATATCCCGCATTGGCAATTTCCCCAACGTATATGGAGGTCTCCCGCAGGCTCTTCAGCTGCTTTTCCGAGATTACACTGAATCCTTTTTTAATCTGCAGAGCGGGGATGATGGTGCAGAGATTTGCGTTGCCGCACCGTTCACCAAGGCCGTTTATTGTTCCCTGAATATGGGATGCTCCCAGTTCGGCCCCGATGATTGAGTTTGCCTCGGCACAGCCGGTATCATTATGGAGATGAGAGCCTAAGGGCGTTGCCACTTTTTTCTGTACTTCCTGCAGAATACGGGTAAAATCGCTGGTGAGGGTGCCGCCGTTTGTATCACACAGAACAAGGCAGTCTGCTCCGGCATCCTGTGCAGCATAGAGGGCCTTGAGGGCATATTCAGGATTGTTGATATACCCGTCGAAAAAATGCTCAGCATCGAAGATGACCTCGTCCTTGTATTTCTTCAGGTGGAGCACCGATTCATGGATCATGGCAAGATTTTCCTCTTCACTGCAGCGTATTACATCGTGTACATGAAGGTCCCATGATTTACCGTAGATTGTTGCAACCGGGGATTCTGCCTGAATAATATCAGCAATAAAGGGATCGTCCTCCACTTGTGTGGTGGGGCGTTTTGTGCTTCCAAAGGAGGCTATTCTGCTTGTGAGATTCAGCTTTTGTACTTCCCGGTAAAACCGTGTGTCAACCTCGTTTGTGGGATTGGGCCATCCTCCCTCGATATAGTGTACCCCCAAAGCGTCCAGCTTTTCTGCTATTTCCAGTTTGTCCCGCAGGGAAAGGCCGAGGCCGATGGCCTGATTGCCGTCACGGAGGGTGGTGTCGTATATAATAATACTACGGTTATTCTGTGTCATACCGTTCCTTTTTTTCAGGATTTACCAATAGAATATAATATACATATTTGTGTGCTCCGTATGTCACGGGGTTTTTGGCGAAGAGGGGCAGAAGAAAAACCGGGGTGGAGGTGTTTTGGTCTTTGTAGACGTGTATGCAGCTGTTTTTTCGGACGGCTTCCCTGCAATGGATACATATGGAACAGAATGGATGCCGTGGGTACTTCAGTGGAGTCATTCTCACTGGTACCGTGGAGAATAACAGGTCGTGTGGTTGTGCTTCACTCGTTGTTTTTCAGCGAGTCAATTCGTCTTTCAAGGTTTTCCCTGTCACGCAGAAAGGATAATTGCGTATAGATCTTCAGAATGTTTTTCAGCCCGGTCATCCCCTGGGGTGAACCGGCCTGTGCAGCAGCGGTATAAAAATATTCCGCTTCCGTGTAAAGGCCTGCTTCAAAGGCGGTGTTTCCCGCAAGAAGGGCCAGTTGATGAAAGTTTTTATGGTCACGGAGGAATGAGTGTGCCTGCAGTATAGCAAGGGAGGGGCGTTCCATATGGGCCAGGATCTCAACGGTGCGGTAGAGGTCCCATTTTCTTCCATATCCCTGTTGCTGAATGCGCTCCAGATAGTGCAGCGCCTGCGGATAATCACCATCTTCAAAGGCATGGTCGGAAAGAATGGTGTATTTGCTGTAAAAATCCTCTTCCCTTTCCTGTGGGTGTCGTTTTATCCAGGAGAGGGCAGTTTCGCGGTCATTGAGTCTGATGTAGATCCTATAGAGCATATGATATATGTCCGCCGCGGGGTCTTCTTCCTCCGTCAGCTGCGTAAGAAGCGGCACTGCCCGGGGATATTCCTCTATAGTGTAATAGGCTGTTGCCAAAAGGGTTTTCATCTTTCCGGGCAGCTTTGCATCAACATTCCGGGCACGTTCCAATATGGCAATAGCCTCAGGGTAGGCCTTCTGGGAATAATACAGCACAGCAAGATTGTAATAAGGGCGCAAAAACGCCGGAGACTCAAGAATGGCAAAGCGGTAGTGGGTGATGGCAGCGGGAATAGTATCGAGTTTGAAATAGGCGTTCCCCATATTATAATAGGCAAGGGCGGGGTTCTCATTTTCCAAAACAGCCTTCTCATACCGCCTGACGGCTTCGGTATAATTGCCCTCATTATAATAGTCCGCTCCCTGATCAAGGAAGGAGGTGTCGGCCAGGCAGAGCTGAATACTCAGAAGTATAAGCAGTCGTTTCATATTATTCCAGGCTGAAATTAATGGTTTGACGGACCCTGACAGCCACGGCGGTTCCTTCATATATTCCCGGCTGGAACTGCCAGTTTCGGATGGTTTCCCGTACAGGTTCTTCAAAAATGGTATGGGGCAGCTCTTCGAATTCAATATTTCCCACATTGCCCCGGCGATCCACAATAAAGGTGACAACCACCTTTCCCTCAATGCCGCGCCGGCGTGCCGCCTGAGGGTAGGAGATAGGCTCCTTTTGCAGAGCTGAAGGCGGGGAATCCGCTTCTCCCTCCTCCATGACAACCGTACTTAACGACTGACTGCCTCCCACGGCGGCACCTTCGCCACTCACACCGAGGTCGGGAGAAAAGTCCATGGCGGGCTGTTGCGAGGGTCGGTCCATGGAGGTCTCAATCTGGTCGATATCCGGTTCCATTTCTGTTTCTTCGGGGTGGGTTTTTTGGCGCTGATCCTGTTGTAATACTATGGTTTCAATTTCCGCGGGAGCTTCTTTTTGGGGTTCTTCGCTGCGGGAGAAATTCTGTGCAAGGGGGATAATCATAAACAGTACAAAGGCGCAGATCACAGAGAGCAGACCCTTGGCGGCAATGCCGCCAAAGCGGAGGCTCAGGGCGCGAATATTCATATTATTCTTGCTCCGCTGCAATGGACACACGGGAAAACCCCACGCGATTACTGATATCGATAATTTCCACGGACTGTCCCAGGGGAGAACCCCGGTCACCGACGATAATCACCGCTGCTTCCGGATGGCGGTTGTATTCATTTTCCATGATACGTTTAAGCTCCTGCGCGGAGACCTGTTTGCCGTGAATATGATAGGTTCCTTCCCGGGATATCCCAACCAGTATATTTTCACTGTCCTGCGACTGAGACGTTGCCGCCTGAGGTCGGTCAACATCCAGACCGGTTTCCCGGGTGAAATTGGTTGTTATAACAAAGAAAATAAGAAGAATAAATACCATATCAAGAAGAGGGCCCATGTCAACCTGGGCTGTTTTCTGTTCCCGCTGTATGAAACCGTAATCATCAAACATGGCTGTTTCCTTTTTCAATAATATCTTCACCGGCCTGAATAAGCGCGTGAACAAGGGTGTTTTTTTTCGTGGTAAGCCAATTGTGTATCAGCATTCCCGGAAAGGCAATGAGCAGGCCTGTCTGGGTTGTCAAAAGGGCAATGGATATCCCCTGGGAGAGAATATGAGGATTGCCGATACCGTATTCCGTGATAAGACTGAAGGTTTCAACCATGCCGACCACGGTGCCCAGAAGCCCCAGGAGGGGAGCAACGGATACCCAGGAGGCAATGATATCCAGGTTTTTTTCAAGGAGCGGGATTTCCCGCAGGAGTACTTCGCGGTAGCGGTTAATAAAGAACTTTCGGGACGAGCGTATGGAGGTATCGTAGAGATCCATATCCATAAAAGAGAGGGTAAACCAGGACGGCAGGTTTTTATTCCTGCGGGGATTATTCAGGTAGGTGTCGATTTTTTCTGCTGTGGGGAGCTGTTTTTCAACATGGCGGAAATAGAGAAAGGTTTCCAGACTGAGATAGAAAATAAGGACGGCAACCCCGAAAATAAGGAGGCTGATACCGCCGCCGGTCTCGATATAATAGTCCTTAAACAGAAGTATGGGGGATTCCATATTACTCCGCAGGCCAGAGCCGGTTTAAGATTCGCATGGCATACATCTCCATATCCGCCTGAATCCTGTTGCGCCGGTTTCGAAGAAAATTATGAATAAGCAGTACGGGAATTGCGATAATAAGGCCCGTCTCCGTGGTTACCAATGCTTCGGATATGCCCCCGGCAAGCAGCTGGGGATCCCCGGTTCCAAAGCGGGTGATATCGGTAAACATGCGTATCATCCCCGTGACGGTCCCCAAAAGGCCCATAAGGGGGGCTGAAGCGGCAATAACAGCGAGGGTGTCCAGGTGTTTGTCCAGAATGGGCATTTCCGTGAGTAGGATTTCCTTTACCGCTTTTTCGGCTGAGCCCCGGTTTCGCTCGGAATGCTCCAGGCAATTGGAGAGTATTTCCGCCAATACTCCTTTGTTTTTGCGGGCCAGCTTTTGTGCTCCTGCCAGGTCGCCCGTTTCAAGATATGAAATGGCTTTATTTATAAAGGTATCGCTTCGTTTATGGCGTATGTGATATGCCACAAGGCGGTTCAGGATGAGGATAAGGGCCCAGAGCATGATCAATCCCAGGGGTATCATCATAAATCCGCCCTGGCGAATGAAATCGCTGACTTTTTCCTGAAAAGAGACGGATTCGCGGGAAATGATATCACGGCTCTGGCTTGTCTGTATCACATCCACGGGAAGGGTGATCGTATTTCCCGGTTCGAGTGATTCTATTCCGGAAAGTGTGGCGGCAATCATTTCCCGGTTCTCATAATCCTCCACTTCTTGCCAGGAAAAGGGGTTTGCACGATCACGGCCGTAGTAATTGAGATAGTAGGCCTCATTGTCCTGTATGCCGTAGGCCAGGGCATGCCCCAGGCGCAGGGTCCGGATGTTTTTAACTTCGTCATCCTCCACCACGGCATCAATGCGTTCCCAGGAACTTGTCCGGGAGTTCATAATCCGCTGAATGCGGAGTGCGGCCAAACCGGTAAAATAGGACCGGGGGGAATTCTCCGGGGAAATGCTTTCCTGGAGGGTAATATGGGCGGCAAAGAGGGAGTCCTTATGAATGGGGAAGTCGGCGGAAATATTCTCTGAATACCGGCTGTCAATGGATTCCACCGTACGGATGATGTTTTTTTGTGTTTCCTGTGCCGATTTCAGACTGTCCCGGTGTGTGCGGAGAGTCTGTTCCTCCCGGCGCACTTCATCCCGTGCAGTACTGACAGCGGTAAAGGCATTCTCAATCTTTTGGCGCATGTCCGACTGCTCGTTCTGCATACGTTCCCGCTGCCGTGTAAATTCCTCTTTCTGCGCCCATCGTTTCCCGACAGCTTCTTCATAGGTGTTCTGCTTTGAATGATAGGAGTCCTTGAGGTATTGCAGGCGGGAATACAGCTGCCGGACAGAGTCCTCTGATTCCTGGGAAAAAAGATGGGAACACAGAAAAAGTGGCAGGGCCAGTACGGCGTAGTGCAGATTAATCTTCATGGGCATCCTCGTTGGCTGCGGTGGGTGTAAAATAGGGGATCTGCAGAGGGATGATATTCGGTATCTCCCGTCCTTCCCGCATTTCAATGGCACTCTTTATATTGGCCACAAGAGCAGGATCTTCAATTGCATTCCAGTCATTTTTTGTATAATCCCAGTACGCTCCCGCTGTTCCCGCTTCGTTGACACACGCCACATACACATATCCAATCCGCAGATAGAAGGCTGTGCCGTCAATGCCTTCATAGCGGGAACGGCCGCTCCAGTTTTCTATTTCAAAGCGTTTTTGTGAGATGCTGCCCAGAGTATTCCAGTACCGTTCAAGGGCATTTTCAAGGGACACAGACCTGTCGGATATATCCTGGTTCAGGGCGGTAAGATCACGGATGTGACTCTCAACGGCTACGTCGGGCAGAGAGGAGAAGTCATCCACAGACCGGGAGACTGAACGGGACAGTTCCTCAAAAAACCGGCGCTTTCCATAGGACAGAGCTGAAATTTCCCGCCCAACCTGTGCCGTCAATGCCTTGAGAGAGTCCTTTTGGTTTTCCATTGATTGTAATGCCGTCTTCAGGGAATCGTGCCGGTCATATCCATGAGACATGATACTGTCATGGCGGGATTCAAAGGTGGAGAAACGCTCCTGAGCCTCCTCGGTTTTCCGCCGGGTTTCAGTGGTTTTTTCTGTGAGAACAGTAATTTTTTCCTCGTAGCGGGAAATTTCGCTTTCAAGCTGCGCAGCCTGAAGGTTTTCTCCTTCATTCTGTGCATGGGAAAGCCGGAGTATACATACTAAAAGAACCGCATATTTCATGACTGCCTCGTTTGATCTGTGGGAGTATGCCTGGCATACACTGTTGTAAACGATTTTAATATACACATTGTGTCAGTAATATATACAATTGTACGGGGAGAAAAAATACGGGATATACGTCAGTCTTCTGTCAGGGCTGGGTTGTGGAAAGGAACAGTGCAGGAACAAAAGGTCGGTTTTATCAGAAAATGTTCATTGCAAAGCGCAGGAGCCGAAAATGACAATTCTGCCGTTTTTTTTTGAGCACTCCCACTGACAGGAGTCTTTCTTCCGTGCCTGCCTGTTCTGTGAAACAGCAGGAGGTATCCGGAATATTTCAGGATTACAGAACCGCTGCAGAGAACGCTCAATAGTGCGGAGGAATTTCATGATCTGATTTTTCGTTTTCCCCGGGAGAAATATTGCGCAGAGCCCGGGAATGCTCCATGCTTTTTTGGCGGAGTGATTCAATAACAAAATTCTGCCGGTAGATGGTTTTATTCATTTCGTCAATGGTATTTTCAAGGTAGGCGATACGCGTTTCAAGGCTGATAATTTTATCCTTCATGGGAACTCCGGGGAAAAATATATATTAATAAAAATAGTTTGTTTAACCACAGTACGGAGAAGATGTTTAAAAAAGGCGCTGCAGCGGCGATACTCATAATGTTCCTTTCAAATTTTCTCAGCCGTATTGCGGGGTTTATCCGGACCCAGGTTCAGGCGGGCTTTTTTGGAACCGGTGCCCATGCAGACGCCTATGCCGTATCCTTTCTTCTGCCCGATACACTTAATTATATCCTGGCCGGCGGGTGTCTCACGGTCACCTTTATACCGGTATTTCAACAGTTGCAGGAAACAGATTCTGTCAAACGCGACATGTTTTTTTCCAATCTTCTCAATATCGGAACCGCGGTGTTCTGTATCTCCATTCTTGTGTCTTTTTTTCTTACTCCTGCCTTTATCGAAATAATCGGCGGAAAAAATCTTGGACCGGATGAACGACAGCTGAGTGTCTATCTGACCCGCATTATTCTGCCGGCCCAACTGTTTTTCTTTTGGGGTGCCCTGCTGCGGGGGGTGCAATTTGCCCAGAGGCGTTTTCTTATTCCCGCCCTGGCTCCCATTGTATACAATATGGGCATAATAATTTTCGGTGTGACCCTCTATTCCCGGATGGGAGTGGTGGGGTTTTCCCTGGGTGTTCTTGCGGGGGCGTTTTTGGCAAATACGGTTCTTCAGCTGTACGGGATGAAGTCGGCCTCCATTACCTATTATCCGGTTTTCAATCTGAAAGATCCCAATCTTCACCGGTGGGTGATAAAAACTCTGCCCCTGGTGATCGGTGTGGGTTTTACCTATTCCAATAATTTTCTTATCCGGTTTTTCGGTGCCCGCAGCAGCGACGGCCCCGGTTCCATCAGCGCCCTTGATTATGCATACCGTCTTTTTATGGTTTTTGTGGCCCTCCTGGGGCAGTCCGTGGCTTCCGGGGTCTACCCCTATATTACGCAATTGGCGGCTGAAAAAAAGATTCGGGAAATTGAGGATCTGATTATTCCCGTACTTTATAAGATTGCGGCCCTGCTCTTTGCACTTATGTGGATTACACCCTTTGTGAGTCATGATCTGATTGAGCTTTTGTTTGAACGACGGGCATTTACCGATGAATCCACGGCAATTACCTCCCGAGCCTTTGTGGCCTATATGGCGGGCATTTTCTTTTTTACCAGTGTGTTTATCATGAATCGCCTCTATTATGCTGTGGAAAAAACCCTGACCCCAACGGTGATATCAACGATTTCCGTGGCCCTGGCACTGCCCTTTTTTATCATCCTCAGCAGAACCTGGGGGGTAGTTGGGGTTGCCCTGCCGGCAGCGTTATTTTCTGGTATAGCCTTTTTCTGTCTTACCTTTTACTGGAAGTTTTTGTATCCCGATTCACAGATACTTTCTGTGTATCCCTCCGTGCTGAAACTTGCGGCTCTTACGTCTGTGGGGGGCATCGTTTCTTTTCTTTTGAGCAGCACCCCCGGTATAGATGGGCTGCCCCTTGTGGTGCGTTTGGGTATTGTGGGCGGCATTCCCTTTGCAGGAATGATCTATGTTTTTGATACACGGGGAATTGTCTCCCTCAGGGAGATTGTAAAGAAATTTCGGGCATCATCATAATTCTTTATTATATTACAAAGAGTAAACTTTTTTCAGGGATATGGATATATGCGAAGATATGCAGGTAGTTTATTTGCCGTTTTGTTTGTTGTCGTGATTGGATGCGCACTTCAGGAGAGGACTCTCCCCACACGAAGTGAAATTGACACCTTCCTTGCAGAAAATGAGGTTACATCCGTTGATTCCACCGCCCTGGATGAAGGTGAGTATATGGTGGGAATGACCCGTCCCGTACTGCTTTTTATGCTTGGAGAACCCGATGAAGTAACCGTGGTACATGAGCCCTGGGCCACACAGGATCATCTGTATTACGGAGGCCAGGAGGAAGTTTGGTTTATTCTGGAAGATGACGATGTGGTGGGGATATTGAAGGATTGATGGAACTTTTTTTGCATTCCCCTCTGGCGGGAGGTTTTTTCTTCTTTTTTATCGGGACGCTTTTTGGTTCGTTTTTCAATGTGCTCATACATAGGTTGCCGAAAAATGAATCAATTATTCATCCGCCGTCGCACTGCCCCTTCTGTGAGAAAAGAATATCATGGTATGATAATATTCCCCTTGTAAGCTATCTGTGGCTGCGTGGAAAATGTCGAAACTGCTCGGTGCATATTCCCCTTCGCTATCCACTGGTTGAAGCTGCAACGGGGATTGTTTCCCTGCTGATTTTTGTCTTTTATCTGCGCACGCTCACTGTGGAGAATGTATCCTTTCTCAGGGTGGTTGTCTATTTTGTTCAGTACCTCAGCCTGCTCCTGATTATACCCACAACCCTTATAGATCTGCGGGAGTATATTATTCCCGACTCCTTTACCCTGGGAGGGCTGGGGGTATCCCTGGCGGTGAGCTTCATTCCCGGCGGTGTGAGCTTCTTTGAGTCTGTTCTGGGAGTTGCGGCAGGAGGAGGTACGCTCTATTTCTTTGCAGTGACGGGCAAAAAAATCCTTGGCCGGGAAGCACTGGGCGGAGGAGATATTAAGCTCCTTGCCTGGTTTGGCGCTTTGTGGGGCCCGTTTATAGCCTTGGGAACCATTTTCCTCGGTGCTCTTACGGGGCTGTGCATTATTCTCTTTCTCGCAATTTTCAAAAAGATGGATATGGATGTACCGGTCCCCTTTGGGCCTGCCTTATATGCGGGGCTCTTTATTTCGCTCTTCTGGGGAGAGCTTCTTTGGGATGCCTACAGCTCCCTGTATTTATAGGGACGGTTTTCTCCACAAATTACATTTAAAGTCACTGTGCAGTAACATATATTTGTAGCAAATAATCATGATGTCAGGAGAAAAACCTTGAATTACGAAGTGGTGATCGGACTGGAAGTGCATGCACAATTAAAAACCCGTACGAAAATATTTTGCGGCTGTGCCACCTCCTTTGGAGATGCAGCAAACACCCATGGCTGTCCCGTCTGTCTGGGGTTGCCCGGAGCCCTTCCTGTCATGAACAGAGCCGTACGTGATATGGCGGTAAGTGCCGGACTTGCCATGAACTGCACCATTATGGAGCGATCTGTTTTTGCACGAAAAAATTATTTTTATGCCGATCTTCCCAAGGGGTATCAGATTTCACAGTATGAGCTTCCCATCTGCGAGGGCGGGTATCTTGATATATACGCCGGGGGAATTCAAAAACGCCTGGGTATAACCCGTATACATCTTGAAGAGGATGCGGGAAAACTCATTCATGATAAGGATGTGGACTCCCTCTTTGATGTAAACCGGTGCGGGACACCTCTTATTGAAATTGTCAGTGAGCCCGATATGCGTTCACCCCGCGAGGCCTATGAATATCTGGTGAAATTAAAAAAGATACTGGAGTATCTGGATGTGAGCGACTGCAATATGGAGGAAGGGAGTTTTCGCTGCGACGCCAATATTTCCCTGCGTCCACAGGGAGAGACGACGCTGGGTACAAAAACTGAACTCAAAAACATGAATTCCTTTCGCAATGTGGAAAAAGCTCTGGAATACGAAATACTGCGGCAGAAAAACATTCTTCTTTCAGGTAAAAAGGTGATTCAGCATACCCTTCTCTGGGATCCGGCAAAAAAAGTCACCCGCTCCATGAGAACAAAAGAAGATGCTCACGATTACCGGTATTTTCCTGATCCTGACCTTGTTCCCCTCACGGTATCCCGGGAGGAAATTGCGGAGATCGCAAAAACACTCCCCGAGCTTCCCGCTCAAAAGGAAGAGCGTTTTGCCCGTGAATATGAGCTTGATGAGGAATCCGTTGCAGTCCTAACGGATAATTGCGCCCTGGCTGATTATTTTGAAACCGTGGTGAAGCTGACGAAAAATGTAAAAAAATCCGCCGGCTGGGTTATGAGTGAGGTGTTGCGTATACGAAAAGAACAGGCTGTGTCCGTAGACAGGCTCAATGTTACTCCCCATCGACTTGCCGCTGTTATTGATATGGTACAGTCCGGGGATATATCCGCTTCGGCAGGAAAAAAGGTGCTCACCGATGTGGAGGAAAATGACCGCGATCCCCGGGAGTCTGTTGAAGTATTGGGGCTGCGCCAGATATCAGATTCTTCCGAACTCTTTGGTATTATGGAGACAATTTTTACGGATAATCCCGCGGAAGTGGCACGCCTTCGGCAGGGCGAAAAAAAGCTGATATCCTTCTTTATCGGGCAGGCCATGAAGGCCACCAAAGGGAAGGCCAACCCCAAAGAAATCAATAAAATCATTTCGGAAATACTGTAGCCATGCGCATTCCTGCGGTTTTTATGCTCTATGTGCTTGTGAGTGCAGGTGTTATATTTTCTGCTCCCATTCCGGCCCAATCACCGCAGCATGCAGATGACAGCATCGTTGCTCATGATACCCTCAATGCGGACAGTCTCTATGCGAAAATCTATTTTGATGATGCGGGTGATTTTACCACTGATTCATTTTTTGCAGATCGGGACGCAGACAAAAGTATTCTGGGCGGAGTTTTTATGATGCTTTTTATCGGAGCGTCCCTGGGGATTGTTCAGAATAATAATCCCGAATGAAATAAAAAATTGACACGGAAGTACAAAGTAATTTATATTAGTGCCAGCTTAAAGCGAGAGTAGCTCAGTTGGTAGAGCACCACCTTGCCAAGGTGGCTGTCGCGAGTTCGAACCTCGTCTCTCGCTCCACAGTCTTTGAAATTATCGCGGGATGGAGCAGTCTGGTAGCTCGTCGGGCTCATAACCCGAAGGTCGGAGGTTCAAATCCTCCTCCCGCTACCAATATATGCGAGAGTAGCTCAGCTGGTAGAGCACCACCTTGCCAAGGTGGCTGTCGCGAGTTCGAACCTCGTCTCTCGCTCCATAATTCAGGCGGCATAGCCAAGTGGTAAGGCAGAGGTCTGCAAAACCTCCATTCTCCAGTTCGAATCTGGATGCCGCCTCCAATTTTTTTACACATTTTTTTAATCCCTGGCATATCGGAAAAATTTACGTGTCTTTGATCGATGTAATCAATGTTACATTTTATCAATGGTGTGGAAAATACGGCATACTGAGTCAAGGTTTTTGCCGGACTTTGTACGTTCAGGGGAGTGGTTTTGATGTATTTCGTAATTGTTCATAATTCCTGTTCTTTGTGGATACTATGGTCGTAGATAGGAATTGCACTTTTTGGGGTTATCTATTGTAACAGATGATGTGAATCCACGAATAATCGATGCTGTTATTTTATAGAGACGCAATGTATTGCGTCTCTATTTACTGTTGTGCACGATACTCCTGAACGCGGCGTTCCAGATCCTCATAGGCCTGGGTTGCCTTAAACTCCGCCCGGGCGTTTTGCTGCTGGTCGATCAGGTCTTTCATAATTTCCGGGTTAATCGCCTTTAGAACAAATGCTTCATAGCCGTTTTCTGTTTGGCGGATCATGGTGCGTACTTCCTGTATTCCCTGTACCTCGGCGAGGCTGAAATTTTCCGTGGTCTGCTGAAAATGCTCCAGGGCTTCATCGTTGACCGCTTCGGTAAAAGCCTTGGTGAGGTTGGCGATTTCGGAATTAAACTGCTGCGCAATTTTTGCATCTGCATCAATACCGGCTTTGCTGGCGGCAATGTTTTTTCGGGGGTGGGTGCCCATGCCGATGGCCGTAATTGCTGATCCGTAGGGGCCGTTTTGCATCTGTGTCATCCGGGGCGGATAGAGCTCCACAAACTCACCGTCTCCGGTTGATTTTCCTCCGCAGCTTATAAGAATGAGGCTCAGAAGGGTGAAGGTTATAACTGTTTTCATACATACTCCTTAAAAAGTGTCTTCTGTAGTATACATTGATAGTTTCATTATGCAAAAAAATAGTGCTCCGAAGAGGTAGGAATTATATACTGTTGACGTACGTTTCACAGCAAAGAGTGGATATGATACTGAAAATTGCTGTAACATTTCCTCCGTGGAAAAGCGGGATGATGCCATTATTAACGAGCGTGATGCCAATGGGCTACGTGCCTCGGGCCTCTTGATTCGCACCAATCTCTCCGGGCTTTCCTTTCGGTCCAATATGGGAGGTATTCGTGTGTCGGATGAAAACCCCGGTGAATATATGGTTTATGTCTCTGCTGCTGAACGGGTGCTTGAGATTTACTGTACGGGATATGAACCGCTGTTTATTGTCCTCCGGGAGGAAGGGATGTTTCTTAACAAAGACGGCGGTGGTGACGTGTGGCAGGTTGCTATTTCCGGGGATGCATTTTTGCTGATTGAGGCCGAAGTTTGGCCGGATGTATGAATAATCATTCGGCTTTAGAATGTGATGGAGTATTTCATCGGGATGACTATCACCTTCCCTATGAAAAGGTCTCCCACCAACAGGTTTCTGGTTGCCGAAGAGGGCGGAAAAATTTGTTTTATTAACACCCTCAGAAAAAATACCCGGACAATAGTATATTACATACAATAAAATGTGCAACCAAATACCACCGGGGGAACACCCATGAAAACTACTGTACTGATCCTCATCACAGCCCTGAGCATTTTCGCTCAGGCCGGCCGAGATGAAATTATCGCCACTGATGCAACCATTGACCGTATTGTTGCTGCTGAAATTGACCGTCGCGGAAATACGGCGGATCTTAATCATATCAATGTCAGCGCCGTGACGAAGATGGATTCCTTGTTTTATGGGAGCGAATTCAACGGAGATATTTCGCAGTGGGATGTGTCTAATGTGACTGATATGAGTGTGATGTTTGTATTGGCAGAAGACTTCAACCATGACATCGGTGGCTGGGATGTGGGAAATGTGACTGATATGTACGGGATGTTTTGGGATGCCTCTTCCTTCAACCAGGATATCGGCGGCTGGGATGTGGGAAATGTGACCGATATGAGCGGGATGTTTAATAGAGCCACCTCCTTCAACCAGGACATTGGTGGCTGGGATGTGGGAAATGTGGCTGATATGACCTGGATGTTTAGTTCTGCCTCTTCCTTCAACCAGGACATTGGTGGCTGGGATGTGGGAAATGTGGCTGATATGACCTGGATGTTTAGTTCTGCCTCTTCCTTCAACCATGACATCGGTGGCTGGGATGTGGGAAATGTGACTGATATGAGCGGGATGTTTAATAGAGCCACCTCCTTCAACCATGACATCGGCGGCTGGGATGTGGTAAAGGTGACCGATATGAGCGGGATGTTTAATAGAGCCACCTCCTTCAACCACGACATCGGCGTGTGGGATGTTTCAAATGTGACTGATATGAACGATATGTTTTATAATGCTTCCGACTTCAATCACGATATCGGTGGCTGGGATGTGGAAAAGGTGACCGATATGAGCCGTATGTTTGCTGAAGCCTCTTCCTTCAACCACGACATCGGCGCGTGGGGTGTTTCAAATGTGACTGATATGAACGATATGTTTTATAATGCTTCCGACTTCAATCAGGACATCGGTGGCTGGGATGTGTCCAATGTGACAGAAATGTTGCAGATGTTTGATAATGCCTCCTCCTTTAATCAGGACATCGGCGGGTGGGATGTGGGAAGTGTGACGAAGATGAATTCGATGTTTCAGTATGCCTCCTCCTTCAATCAGGATATCGGTGGCTGGGATGTGTCCAATGTGACGGATATGCGCGCGATGTTTAATGAAGCTTCTTCCTTTAATCAGGACATCGGTGGCTGGGATGTGTCCAATGTGACAGAAATGTGGCAGATGTTTGACAATGCCTCCTCCTTTAATCAGGACATCGGCGGCTGGGATGTGGGAAGTGTGATGAAGATGAATTCGATGTTTCAGTATGCCTCCTCCTTCAATCAGGATATCGGTGGCTGGGATGTGGGAAATGTGACAAATATGCGCGGGATGTTTCGTTCTGCCTCTTCCTTCAACCATGACATCGGCAGCTGGGATGTGGGAAATGTGACGAATATGAGATGGATGTTTGCAAATGCCGAAAACTTCAACCAGGATATCGGCTCATGGGATGTGTCCAATGTGTCTGATATGACATCGATGTTTCGTTCTGCCTCTTCCTTCAACCAGGATATCGGTTCATGGGATGTATCCACTGTGACGGACATGAGCTGGATGTTTGGTAGAGCCTCCACCTTCAACCAGGATATCGGCGGCTGGGATGTGTCCACTGTGACGGATATGGGATATATGTTTTATGGAGCCCACTCTTTCAACCGTGATATCGGCGGGTGGGATGTGGGAAATGTGACGAATATGAGACGGATGTTTGAAGGTGTAACCCTATCAGAGGAAAACTACACTGCTCTTTTGGAAGGCTGGGCAACCCGTGCTAAGGAACGTGGTGTTCACCAGAGCGTTCCGTTTCATGGTGGAAACAGCCAATACTCTTCTGAAACAGCCAAAGAAGGACGTGGGTATCTTATCAGTGAATATGGCTGGGAGATTATAGATGGCGGGAGAGTATCCATCACCCACGAATAAGAAGCAGACTTTACCGGCGCATTCCACGAGGTGTTTTTGGGTAAAACCCCGTATACCTGCAGGATGAAACCGCAGATATCTTTGCGGCGACCCTCGCATTATTGGAACGAATGATCATTCGCCTCCGGGATGTGATGAATGGTGATCGTCGCGATACATACCAGGGGCTTCGGCGTGCTCATCCACCGGAACATACCCTCCCTCTGAATCTATCGAAGGAAGCGGGTGTTTTAAGAATCATGTCCCGCAAAACAAATCCGTATTGTTTACCAGACATTTCCTGAGGTATATTACTGGAAGAGCTGTTACTCTCCTGCGGTCACTCAGAAAAAGGAACGAGTATGCATAAATTACCCATCGGTATTCAGGATTTTCCAAAGATTCGTGAGAACGGTTTTGTCTATGTGGATAAGACAGAGCTTGCCTATAGGCTGTGCACCACGCAGAGTGCGTATTTTCTCTCCCGTCCGCGACGCTTCGGCAAGAGCCTGCTCTGTTCCACCCTGGCCAATATGTGGGCCGGCAAAAAAGAGCATTTTACAGGATTGTGGATAGAGCAAAGTGACTGGAACTGGGAGGAGCATCCGGTTATTCGCATTGATTTGAATGCCGGGGATTTTAGTAATGGAAGTGCAGAGCTACAGAGCCTTCTCATCAAGACACTGAGAGATTGTGCTGAAGATTATGGTATTCACATTGACGATGATGCAGATACTGTCAGCCTGATGTTTGCAAATCTTATACGAAAATTGTGGAAAGCATACAACCAAAAAGTCGCCGTCATCATTGACGAGTACGACAAGCCCCTTCTCACAACCATCGATAATGATACACTCCACAGTGAAATAAAAAACACACTAAAAAGTTTCTACGGCGTACTCAAAAGCGCTGATGAACACCTTGCCTTTCTCTTTATTACGGGGGTTACGAAGTTTTCACAGGTCAGCGTCTTTTCCGATCTCAATCAGCTGGTGGACATCTCCCTTGATGCGCGCTATGCTGCCCTGTGTGGAATCACACAGGATGAGATGGAGGCGACCTTTACGGAAGAACTCGATCATTTTTCAGATCAGAATGGCTACTCCCGGGAAGAGTATCTACAGCGGCTCAGGAATTTCTATAATGGCTATCGGTTCTCTGAAAGTACTGTTTCAGTATACAATCCCTTTGGGCTGCTGAATCACTTTTCTACGGGAAAGTTCAA
>JBNJEI010000004.1:0-70315 GCA_051745755.1 Fibrobacterota bacterium | reverse complement strand
AGGATCCCGATGCTTTCTCAGAAGAGGATATGAAACGCCGGTATCCCGATCTTTTCAGACAGGTTCAAGAGGAAAAAAAAGAGGTACTTGCTGCCGGGGGACTTCAGGTAATCGGTACAGAGCGTCATGAAAGTCGTCGCATAGATAACCAGCTTCGGGGGCGTTCCGGACGTCAGGGTGACCCGGGTATGTCAAAATTCTATCTTAGTCTTGATGATGACCTTATGCGGATTTTCGGTTCTGAAAAAATTGCGGGCTTAATGGACAGGGTCGGTATAGAAGAAGGCGAAGTGATATCCCACAGCATTATCAGCAGTTCCGTAAGCAGGGCGCAGAGAAAAGTGGAAGGGCGGAATTTTGAGATTCGGAAGCATCTGAAAGAATACGATGATGTAATGAATATGCAGCGTCAGGTTGTCTATGCCATGCGAAAAAACATTCTCCTTGGCGATGATATCAGCGATGATATCAACGATCAGTTTGCCGGTGCATTGGAATCATTACTGATCCGATACACCCATAACTCCAAAAATACTGAAGACTGGGAATTTGACAAAATTAATGAAGAGATGGCCCGAATCTTTGGTATTGTCGTCAAAAAAGAAAACTATGATGAACAGAGTCTGACTGTGGAGACGCTCTTTGATTCACTGTGGCAGCAAATTCGTGAATTTTATACAAATAAAGAAGAGCGTATCGGTCAGGAGCGTCTTCGTAAACTGGAAAAGAATGTTGCCCTTATGGTAATAGATGATAAATGGAAAAAGCATCTCTTTGAGATGGATCATCTTCGCGATGAGGTTCAGTATCGTTCCTTTGGACAGAAAAAACCGCTCTTTGAATATCAAAAGGAAGGCCTGCTTCTCTTTGAGAAATTCCGTGAGGATCTTGCTCTGCAGATTTCGTCCATGCTTTTTAGAATTGAAGTGGTGGAAAAGCCCCGTGAGCACGCCGCAGTGCCTGTGCAGGAGTCTCATGGCCGGATAAACACCTTCGAATCACGCGGAGAGGGCAGAGGCGGGCGAAGAAAGCCCGTACAGCTGGTTCGAAAGCAGCCCAAGGTGGGCAGAAATGATCCCTGCCCCTGCGGAAGCGGAAAAAAATATAAAAAATGCTGTGGGAATTAGACGGGCGCGGCCACAGGAGCCTGTGGCCGGTCTTGTATCTGCACAACACTTCCGTTTATTTTTGGTACCGCAGAGGCCGGCTGAAGAGCTGGTCTTTTGTATTGTGAGGTATACGTACTGCATTTTGTTCCGAACCTTCAACAGCAGGCCTGCAGGGTCTGAGTGAAGTTTGGATATACCGGGTAATCCGGTGGGTATGACCTGGAATCCTTTCTTATGCCCGGTGTCGGTACGGAATATAGGCCTGACTGCAGACTATTTGCGCACAGGGTCACAGGGGGAGGAATTCGACTCATTATGAATCAGATAATTCAAAGGCCGTAATTAAAATGACCATGGCAGCAAAAACCGAGGTTGCAACTATCTCAAATATACGGCGCTCTTCCGGCTCTTCATGCTTCTCTTCTCCAATTTCAGAGGATGAGGTGTCTTCAGCCTTCTCTGTAACAGGTGGATCTTCTTCGGCTGTTTTAGTAAGCTCCGCCGTGACGGTGCGGCGTTCTCCTGCTGAAATATCAATGCTTTTTTGGATTCTTTCGTACCCCTGTTTGAGCAGCATTATATTATATGTTCCGGGAGATATATCCTCCAGGAGCAGGGGAGTCATACCTTCGCGATTTCTATTGACCAGGACAATGACTGAATCAGTATTTGTTGTAATACGCAGAGAGGTTGAGGATTCTGTTGCTACGTCATTCTCCTGTGCGTCATTCTCCTGTGCGTCAGGATTAGTTTCTGCAACTGAATGTGAATCTATTGATGAGGATAGTCCCTGTTCCGAAGCGAAGGTTGCGCTGCTGCATATGAGCAGTATTAAAATGTATTTCATAAAAATTTCTTTCTCCTTGGGTTTCCATGGTTATAATTGTAATATATTATATTCATAGCGACGTTGTTTTAATTTTTTAAGGAATGCTACATGGCGGTGGAACAAACTCTTGCTCTGATAAAACCCGATGCGGTTTCAAAAAACTATCACGGTGAAATAATTGATGCGATTACAAAATCACCACTGGATATATCAGCCATTAAAAAGGTGCGGTTTTCGCAGGATGATGCAGGAGTTTTTTATGCTGTTCATCGGAAAAAACAGTTTTTCGATGATCTTGTATCGTTTATGTCTTCGGGCCCTTTGTATGCACTTGTCCTGGAAGGGGAATCCGCAGTTGAGGAATGGCGAAATATGATTGGAGATACCAATTGCGAGAATGCCGCGGAGGGAACACTGAGAAAAAAATATGCCACGTCCATAGGTCGGAATGCTGTTCACGGTTCAGACTCGCCGGAAAACGCCCGGCTGGAAATAGGTATGTTTTTTTCCTATATGGAGATTTGCAAATGAGGTTAACGTCGGTCTTACTGCCTGGGTTCCTGTGTATATGGTTTATTTTTACCGCCTGTTCTTCGAAGCAGGGTGAATTTGTACGGCCCCGTTTGTCAGATCTTTCCGATACCACGGATATGTGTTTGTATATGGACAGAGTCTGCCGTGAAGCCGAGGAGTTTCAGGAGGAGTTTCGTGCCATTGAGGACGATAAAAAGCGGAATGATCTCAGCCCTGTTATGGAATCACGTATATATCACTGTGAAAGGCTTGTCACAAAGTGTATGGAAAGCTTAGAGTAATCCTCCTCTTCTGCCTTTTTTCCGGCGGGGCATGTGTCTGGTCAGAAGAAGGGGTTCTGATTGTTTCATCAAGCCCCGACAGCGCGGAGATATCCTTAAATAGCATTCGTACCGGAGCGTATACTCCGGATACACTGCGCCTTGATACGGGTGAATATTATGTTACGGTGCTGATGAAAGATGCCTATTTCAGATCAAGAAAAACAACTCTCGGTGAAAACGATACGGTTCAGATGTCTTTCTCACGAATTCCGATTTTTGATACTCTTGCTGTGAAGGGGACTGAATATTTCGGCATTCTCTCCCTGCCTTCTCCCCCCGTGGATCTGCCCTATCTGATTGACGGAACGATGAAACGGGCGGATACGGCTATTATATTGCCCGAGGGGACCTATGACATTCACTGGGACGGAGGAATCGGGTATTACCCCGTTGATACGGTGGTTCAGATACGTGCGGGACAGCGCCACCGACTTTCATTTTCCTTTGACAAACGGTATGGAAGAATTTCTTTGGTAACTCAGCCCCGTGAAGCCAAAATTTTTCTTAATGATTCGCTTTTCGGTGTGGGAGAAACAATCCGCCCTCTCACAGCGGGAACGCATGAACTCCGTTTTGAGGCGGACGGATATGAGGATACCATACAGCAGATAGTGCTATTTCCCGGACGATTTACCAAAGATACGGTGGAGCTGGAACCCAAACCAATACCGGAAGATGTGGACCTTGAGAAATTCTGTGCACAGTTTGACGGTATTTATCCCGGCTGCCCGCAGGTAAATCGGTGGCAGGAGGCGCGTAATGTAGGGACGTATGTCTGGGACCGTATCTGGGATAATTCCCTGAGTGTGGAAATATGTGCCGCATCATTTTCCCGCAAACAGATATACAATGACAGTTTGCGCAGTTTTATATCCCTGTATAATGACGGTTCTCCCATATTCAACAATTATTCCGGTCTGCATGCACTAAACAAAATCTGGATTGGATACAGGGGAGGGATAGTATCTCTGGACTGGGGGCAGTCATTTCATGGTCTGCAGTATGAAAAAAACTACAATCTGCCCTATTTTCCTGATACAGCTTATGAGGTTATCCATGACGAATTCAGGGATCGTAACAGTGCAGTGTATATTCGGTCTTTTTCCCTGCAGGGGGGATTTCAACTGCGCGCAGAAGATGATATTCTTTCTTTTTCCTTTATGGGCGGCTATGTGTGGGAGACCTTTGAATTCACCAATCTCTCAGAAAGAGACAGTGATGCCGAAAGGCTCTTTACTTTTATTAAAGATAACAATCATAGTATTGTCTCCGCCCGTGCCGTTGCCCATCCCTCTCCCAAACCTCTGCGCCCGGCATTCTACGGGGAAATCTCCATGACACCCTTTGATGCGGATTTCACAGGATGGGTTCAGACCCGGCTGGGCGTTATTATACCCTGGTGGCTGTAGTGCTTGCTCCTTGCGAGAGCTGAAACGGTCAATTGAGTTGCGCTTCAGGAGTCTTTCAGAACCCGTTGGGCTGCTTTGTATCCTGCTTTCGCGACTGCGGTCATTCCTCCACCCGGTGAGCCCCATCCCGAGGCAATATACAATCCCTTAACAGGGCTTTTTTCTTTTGGGCGAAAGGGGCCCATCTGCCGTGGATTCTGTGCATACCCGTAAACCGCTCCTGAGGGATTTGACGTGTACCGTTCATAGGTTTTGGGTGTGGCTGATTCCATATAGGCTATATTGTCCCTGAAACCATGCATGTGCTTTTCCAGGGTCTCAACAATTT
Source organism: Fibrobacterota bacterium (assembly GCA_051745755.1). Lineage (GTDB taxonomy): Bacteria > Fibrobacterota > Chitinivibrionia > Chitinivibrionales > Chitinivibrionaceae > Chitinivibrio. The sequence continues at coordinate 65,783 of JBNJEI010000004.1, read as the reverse complement.
CCTCTGTATGTTTCTGCTTCTTTTTTAGATAATTTTCGCGGGAGAGGTTTTCCCATGCATCGATGGTATCAATAACTATGGCCGTTGCCGTTGGCTTATCCGGAGCATCAAAATGCTCCAGAATACTGTAATCAGTCAGATCGATAATCCGTTCACCGTAATTTGGAGCCTGATAACATTTTCCGAAATCATGAATGGTTTTTGCAGCATCGGGAAGCAGTATGGTTGAATACTTTGTTGAACCCAGGTCTCTGAGGGGACGTTTTAACCCAAAATATACGCAGAACATGGAGCTGCTCAGGGTATAGGTCCCGTATTTTTCTTCAAATACAGTCTGCTCTTTTTCGGGCAGGGTTTTTACCAGAACCGGATGCGGCAGATTGGCAATGATCTTTTTTGCATATGCCGTGTTCCGCTGTTTTTTCTTTAAATCGTAATACACAATACCCTGTACTTCTGAATTGTTGATAAGGGTTTCCTGCATTTCAGATGAATACCGAATGGTACCACCCCGTTTTTCTATATAGTCTGCCAGATACTGCGATATTCCAAAGGAGCCTTCGGCGGGAAAGGACGCACCACCGCGCAGGAAACTGCCGTGGGCGGCACAATAATGAATAAAGCTGTATGTGCAGGGGTCATCGTGAAAATAATGGGTCAGAGCGCAGAGAGTCATCTTTAATTTTTCATTATCCGTTATCTCATCAAGATACTCGGCGGTGCTTTTTTTGATATTCCCGATCATTTCCTTAAACACAAAGGGAATAAGCGGCCCCAGCAGAAACAATTTCCATCCAAGTTTTTTGTATTGACGAATTTGGTTTTCTATCTTTAGTACGGTATCCATAAATGACTCTATGACGGGAGCTTCTTCGGGAAATTGCTCCGTAAGTACTTTGGTTGCTTCGGTAATTGAGTCCGGGACAGTTATAGTAAAGGCAGGGGATTGAAGGTGGAAAAATTCGGGAATACGAAAAAAGTTGAGGGTGTCCATGAGACCGAATTCATTAAAAACCCGGAAATTTGCACTTTTTTTGTTATCCACATCGTTGAGTGCGTGAAGGGAAGCTTCAAAGGTATATCCCTTTCGCTTAAAGACCGAGGCGTAGCCCCCCGGAACAGTATGTTTTTCCACAAGAAGTATTTTTTTACCTTCCCGTGCGAGCTTTGCTCCTGCAAAAAGGCCTCCCAGGCCGGCTCCTGCAATGATTGCGTCATAGGTTTCCATAGATTTACATCTGCCTGTATAAATTATCGTTGTATATCTGCGCCAACAGCTCTGAGCCGCGTGTCAATCGATTCGTATCCGCGATCTATCTGAGCAATATTATGTATTGTGCTGGTTCCTTCAGCTGATAAGGCCGCAATCAAAAGCGCCATACCCGCCCGTATATCCGGAGACGATATGGGCGCTCCCGTGAGATTTGCCGGACCGACAATAACCGCCCGGTGCGGATCACAGAGAATTATCTGCGCTCCCATGCTGATAAGGTTATCAGTAAAAAAGAGTCGTGATTCAAACATCTTTTCATGGATCAGGCAGGTGCCCTTTGTCTGTGTGGCCGTAACAAGCATTATGGACGTCAGATCTGCGGGAAAGCCAGGCCAGGGAGAATCGGATATGCGCGGAATTGCTCCGCCAAGGTCCGTTCGGACAGCCATTTCCTGATTATCGGGAATATGTATGATTCCTTTTTCTTTATCCGTGACAACCTCAACTCCGAGGCGACGAAACTGGTACAGGATCAGCCCCATAACAGAAACGTCAATATTTGTAAGGGTGATGTTTGAATTTGTACATGCTGCAAGGGAAATAAATGAGCCCGCTTCAATATAGTCGCATCCGAGACGATGTTCTATGGATGTATAAGAGGTAACACCATGTACGGTGAGTACGTTTGAACCAATTCCCTCTATGTGTACTCCGCAGGATTGCAGAAACCGGCATAAACCCTGCACATGCGGCTCAGACGCCGCATTGGTGATTGTGGTTTTCCCCTTCGCTCCCGAAGCTGCAATTACGGCATTCTCCGTGGCCGTAACGGAGGCTTCATCCAGATAGATATCTGTTCCGATCAATCCCTGCGGAGCAGAAAGAATATAGGTGAAGCATTCCTCACCGTTCCGGGTCATTTTTCGTTGGGAACTGATGCGGGCCCCGAGTTTTTCAAAGACGAGGAAATGGGTATCAATCCGCCGTCGGCCTATCCTGTCCCCTCCGGGCTGCGGAATCAATGCCTCTTTCGCCCGTACCAACAGGGTGGAGGCAAAAAGTATCGAGCCGCGAATTTCACGGGAGAGCTCCAGGGGCAGTGTATGAGTGCGGATTTTTTCGGAATTAATGGAAAGGGTATGTGCCCCCTTCTCTACAGTGGCTCCCAGGGATTCAGCAATGGCACACATGCCGGTCACGTCACCGATTTCCGGTACATTGGTCAGGGTTACATTTTTTTTTGTAAGAAGCGATGCCGCGATTACCGGCAGGGCTTCGTTCTTGTTCCCGGAAATTCTGAGCGTACCCGCCAGGCGTTTCTTTCCTGTTACTTTAAATTTGCTCATAGAGTCCCTAAGGGTTGATTTTTTTTGTTTTTGCACTATCTTAATATTGATATAAAAACTAATAAAATTTATATTATGGGCAGGATAAAATATATGTTTTTGTTAAATAACCTATTGCCTGGTGCCGGAATATGGCGTTTACCGAACAATTTATCCGAGGGAACCGACTTCCTGTGGTAAGTCCATACTGATTTATCAGGCGACGAGCTTCAGGAGCGGAATACCACTGTATTAATATGCGGGATAAACAGATGTATGAGGCACAGGCAATAGGCTTTTTATAACCCTTAATCCAACAGAATAGGTACTAATGGCACAGGTAATACATGACATTTCCCGTACATTTTCAGAATATCTTCTTCTCCCGAAATTAACCCGAAAAAAACATTCTCCCGAAGAGGTTTCTCTCACAACCCCCATATCACGGTTTAAAAAAGGAGAGCAACCCCGCTTATCCTTAAATATCCCCTTTGTATCCGCTTCCATGCAGGCAGTTTCCGGCCCCCGTCTGGCAACCGCATTGGCACGGAAAGGGGGAGCGGCATTTATTTTTGCCTCTCAACCCGTGGAAAGCCAGGCGGCTATGGTTCGGGAGGTGAAGAATTATAAAGCCGGCTTTGTTCAAAGCGGAACCAATGCAACTCCGCAAACCTCTTTGCAGGGTGTTTTGGATATCATTGAAGAAACGGGACACTCAACGGTGGCCATTACCCACAACGGTACCCCGAACGGAAAATTTCTCGGGATACTTACCGATAAGGATTACTGGATACGCGAAGATGATCTGTCCCTGCCCGTATCGGAGTATATGACCCCCCTTGAAAAGGTTCATTACGCTGATACGGGGATTACCCTGCGTGAGGCAAACGGTCTTCTGCGCAAATACCGGAAAGACTGCCTACCTCTTATTGATAAAAATGGATGTCTTGATTCCCTGGTATTTCGAAAGGATTTTATCGAACATACAGATAACCCCCTTGAGCTTATTGATACAGAAAAACGGATGATCGCTGCAGCGGGAATAAATACCCACGATTATAAGGAACGGGTGCCGGCGCTGGTTGAGGCAGGTGTCGATATTCTGACCATCGATTCCTCCGATGGATATTCAGAATACCAGAAAGAGTGTGCTCTCTGGATCCGTGAAAGATATGGCGACTCCCTTGTTGTGGGTGGAGGTAATGTCGTTTCCGCGGAGGGCTTCCGCTATCTTGCAGAAGAGGCACGCCTTGATTTTGTTAAAATCGGAATAGGGGGTGGTTCAATTTGCATCACCCGGGAACAAAAAGGTATTGGACGCGGACAGGCTTCGGCGGTACTTGATATTGCCGCGGCCCGCGATGAATATTATAAGAAAACGGGGGAGTATGTCCCTATCTGTTCTGACGGTGGGCTGTCAAATGATACGCAGATTATTATTGCCACGGCAATGGGGGCCGATTTTGTTATGATGGGCCGGTATTTTGCTATGACTGATGAGTCGCCCACAAATAAATTATCCATCAGAGGGCAACGGTATAAGCCCTACTGGGGTGAAGGGTCAAATCGTGCCCGGAATTGGCAGCGGTACAGTGACAGCAGGACCGGAGGAGGTAAAATGAAATTTGAAGAGGGCGTGGACGCCTACGTTCCCGCGGCAGGCCCTGTGTCGGAAGTGCTGGATGTGACTCTTTCAAAACTGCGCGCCACCATGTGCAATACGGGAGCGTTGTCTCTGCAGGAATTTTATCAAAAAGCTGAGCTTACACGCATTTCCGAGCAGTCCTTTGTAGAAGGCGGAACGTCAAATGTGGTGCAGCTTGATACTCCCGTAGACGGATAGGATCTCTTCGATCTGTGTATATTTTATCTGCCGCACCGCAGAAAATTATTCACCGATCTTCGTTTTTTATGCATATAAGTTCTGTGTACATGCAGGGGCACAATATATGCGGTGTTTTTCTGTTTAAACGCACTGATTGTGTAACAGCTGCGCAGAGTATTTTTCTATATTCCCCACGGCTAAAGGGTGTGGGAGCACGCCTGAATAAACTGTACAAAAATACAGGGATTCGACGATATTCAGATGGTAGCACATTTTCGGCTTATTTGCCCGAAAAGTATAAACAGACCGTACCTGTTATGTGGCCGGGCAGAAGCGGTGCCGTAAATCATGGGGGTGGATCACCGGTATTTTATCATTGTGGGCTGCCTGTTTGATTTGACGGGGCCCGTTGGTTCTATGACCCGGCTAAGTGTTTTTCCAAAGTTTCGTACGGGTAATCCCTGCCTTGCCACTCTAAGCGCATTTACCCCGGTTGGGTATCTCATTCTTTCTGCACATACATACTCTATACATTAAAACTATGTGTTTTTGGTATCTTTTTCGAGGTTATTATACTCAAGGGGAGACGCAGATGTTATATCGGCGGGGGAGAAAGAAAAGAGAGTCGGCCCTGTTCAGCAAGTGAGGATACATACTTTTTTTCACGGCGGGTATCGTGCTTTTGAGCTTTCTTTATGATGCCGCGTTCAATAAGAAATCGGGTAATAAAAGGGTCGTTGTAGTGGGTTTGGGAATGTACAAAAAAATCAAATCCATGAATACAAACGTCACGATAATTATCCACAGCCCACAGAATTGCCGCTGTTCCTGTGGTTACACGGGCACAGCGGGTCTGCTGCTCGATTGACTCGATTTCTTTCTGTGGCACCAGATGATAGCGGCTTTGATCTGATACCCCCAGCCGCTTGGATATCCGGCGGTGAATCGCAGGACCTTTGCGTTTCAGGATTGAAGAGGGGATAAAAACAACCGTTTGAGAAGGCAGATGGCGTTTTTTGAGCTTTTGATTTGCTCCATTAAACCAAATGTCAGTTCTGGAACCCGTATATTTTTCATATCCCGCAAGGGAAAAATTGTTTATCCTGCCCACAACATCAAATGTGTCAATTGTGTCTCCCAGGGGCGTGTCAATAAGGGAGGCTCCGTTTCCAATAATACATATGCGGGCATCCTTCTTTTCTGCCATTACATCTCCTTATATCTCAAATAAAAAATATACACTATGCCAAAGAACGGCATTGGAAGAAACAACTTCAAAACAGGGTACGGAGAGCTGGTCCGCGCATTTTTAATGGTATTATTGCAGGATCATACTCCCATGTCTCTGTCAAAGTGGTGCGAAACATATTTTTATACTCCTTCAATGTATTCTGAAAGTGAGAAACGTGAAAATTTATATGTCAGCCTTTGTCAGACCTGAAGAATATGTAACTCCCGGAGGACCGGGCCGGGGTAGTGTTTCCTGTGAATGTGCGGATTCAACAGGAGGAGATCCGGCTGATCTTCTTAAACAGAGGGCATAGTATCCCATGATCTCCTTCATTCTTTGCTTCACTTCACAGTCCCAACAAAATCATTGGTTGTCACAGAGCTGTGGTGCTTCGGTCTCTTTTGCTGAACCACTCTGTGTTTTGAAGACGGGGCGCGTATTTTTGCTTATCAGCCTCTGGTTGTACCTGTTTTACTGTCTACAGAATTTCCCCAGGCCCGTAATATGGTGGTGCGGCCGCGGTATAAGACGTTCCGGTTCTCACAACCCAAATATTCACATGAAAGGATTATCTGATGAGTATTCACGATGTACACCATATTGAACTTCCTGAAACAACGTCCCTGCAAAGAAAACTGCGTACCACGAAGGTGAATCGCGGTACAGAACCTTTGGGAGAAAAAGATCTTATTCACTATGACCAAAAAACCCTGTTGTATGATATCTTTTTTGATCCCTCAAACAGGTTTCTTACGGTTGTCGGTCCTCCGCTCCTCAATCTTTCCCCAAGGTGTACTCCCATCACGGTCTCCATTGAAGGGCGGGTGTATACGCTGTCATTCCGTGAGTTTATCAAAAACCGGATTCTCATAGGAAAAATACGCGTACGGCAGGAATTGCCTGAAACCTGCCGGGTTACTGTTTGCTTTGGAAATATGCATCGATGGGAGGGCAGTGTTGAAAAAAGCACCGTGGGTCATATACCCCGAATTCTGTGCACAATTCAGAAGGATAACAGGATAGAATGGATACGGGATTGGGCTTCCTACTATCATAAAACCTATGATATCGATGCCGTCTTTATTTATGACAACAACAGTTCCAACTTCAGTGAATTACGGTCACTGTCAGAAGCAATGCCCTCTGTAACCCTTATTCCCTGGCGTGCCCCCTACGGGACGTATCGAAGTCATGGAAACAAATTTGCCCAGACAGGCGCACTCAATCATTGTCGTCTGAAATATGGTCCCAATAGCCGGTTCTTCAATTTTGATATTGATGAACTCCTTGTTATACCGCCAGGGCATTTGGAAAAAAGACTTCTACACGCCAAATCGGTACAGTTTGGACAATATCACGTACCGGCCAAACCGGAATTATCTGATCGATGCTGCAGTTTCAGTTCCTATTCCACACGACTCGTACCGGGTACCATGTTTAATCAGAAATATGTCTGTAATACCAAACGTATACTCGTTAATCATGTCCACAAAAACAAACATGGTCCGCTGAGGCTTTTCACCGCCTTGGATAAGGCTGTATTTCGCCTCGCAGAAGCGGTGCGGCTTCCCCGCTGGTGTATGGAGCGTCTTCCCTATCAGGAGGTGCCGCTTTCGGAAGGTTTTTTACTGCATTATAAGGGAATTACCACCGGCTGGAGTACCGGTCGTCAACGGCCGTCACCTGAAGAGGAAGAGTTTTTTTCGCCCTTTTGCCCAGAATAGCAGGCGGAACGTTTCATCAATTGCCAAAACCGATTGCTACCGTATGGTTCATGCCTTCGTCGTTCATAGGTGTGATGAAATGCGGTGCAGTGTTCCGGGATTCTGAATTCCCGCTGCTATGACACTGGTAACGAGTCATGGAGAATGCAGGGACGTAATTCCATACATGAAATCAAGAAAACAGCTTTCATTTTTCACGCTCCCGATTATATATATTTCAGACACGCAGACGAAGCTATTCAGTCTGCAGGAACCGAAAAGGGGCTACCCCCTTTTTTCTGTGTATATGCACGGGTAATCAATCCTTTCGGTGTATCACGGGTGTTTCTGAAATCGGCTGTGGACCCTGCGGGATATGCCGTGTACCTGCCAGCCCTGTTGCAGATGGTGTCTTACGGCAGAGAAATGTACGCAGTATTTTATTTGAAAGGTGTGAACAGAATGAGTCTTGCCCCGGTATACATTCCGGATAATCTGAACGTACGAAGATCTCTTCGCAGCAATAAAGTTATGCGGCAGCCGCGGTATTTTCTTCCCGGGGATCTTGCACAATATGATTATTCAACCATTTTTTACGATGTGTTTTTTAATCCTTCACATACGGTTTTGTACATGGTTGGTCCGCCCGTTTTGAATCTGCGGAAAGAATTATTTCCCGCCCATGCCACCATAAACGGCATCAGACATCGCATCAGGATCACTGAATATCTCAACAAACGGGTCACAGTCGGCGCAGTTAGAATTAAAAAAAAGACACCTCTTACTCCTTCAACCTCAGTAGTACTATCCTTTAATACTGTATTTGAGCATAGTCTTACTCTCGATATGAACCGTAATACGCCGGGAAGAACAGTTCTGACGACTATTCAGAAAGATAACCGCATTGAATGGATTCAGGACTGGGTGGCACATTATCAGTCACGTTTTGGAATAACCGATATATACATATACGATAATGGCAGTTCCAATAGAGCAGAACTGCGTCAGCTTGAAAAAGACACCTCTTCTGTTCATATTATAGAATGGGATTTTCCCTACGGCATATACCGGAGCAACAGAAATAAATTTGCTCAGATCGGTATGCTCAATCACTGCAGGCTCAAGCATTGTCAGCGTTCTCTTATGTATAATTTTGATATTGATGAACTGTTGGTGTATTCCCAAAAGCACATTGAGAAACGGATGAGGAAAGGCAAAATAATCAAATTTGGCCAGTATGATGTTCTTTCAGAGAAATGTCTGCCAAAAAAATATTCATTTGATGATTTTACCAGGATCAAGCTTCCCGGTCAGATCGGCTCACGGGATAAATATATCTGTAGAAGTGATCGCGTTCTCTGTAATTCCGTACATTCTGCTCTGCACGCTCCATTCCGGTTGGTTACGCTGTGGGATATTTTTCTGCATAAAATGAGCTCTCGTATCCCCTTGGCAGTGCAACTTTTCGGTACAGTGCTACCCTTGCAGGTTGTTACGCTGAGTGAGGGATATTTTCTCCATTATAAGGCAATTTCGACGGATTGGAAGAATTTTAAAAGATTGGACCATTTTGATGCTGAAGAGGTGCGATACATTGAGACGGACACATAAATATATGCCGTATTCCACTCAGCTGCGTCTTAGTAAGCGGCTCTGAGTATACCGGCGGGATCTATGGGAATATAACAACCTGCAAGGAGTAGTGACAGGTGGATAAAGAACGTAATCTTGAAGAGTTATTTTGCATGCTCACCACTGTGGAAGCAAAATATGGACTCCTGGACTGTACGGTGAAGGATGTTTTCTTCTGGAAGCTTTTACGTTTCGATCTGTTTTATGAACTTTCAGTAAAATGCGGTATTCATAAACCGCCCCATCCCAAAAAAGAAAAGGGATGGAGACGGTTTGTCAATATGCTTTTGGCCTATATCCTTCAGCCCGCTCTGTCTGATAAGAACCCCGTGGATGTCCTGCTTTTTCCCCATACGCGTGAGGTCTGTATTGATGGTATCCACAGTGATATTTACAGTTATGCATACGAAAAGAAATGGAACCAATGCAATGTATGGTATAATCGGATAATTCGGGCACAAAGCAGTAATGTCAGTTTCTTCAATACCCGGGCCATACAGCATGATGTGATTCGAAAGGGGGAAATAGCAAAAGGTATTAAGCGCAGTAATGAATGGTGCTATGCCCTTCCTGAGGATATACTGCATATACTGCAGAAGGTTCAGGAGGATTTTGTTTCCTTTCACCCCGCTCTGGCTTCCGTGGATAATCTTTCAACCGGGAGTATCCTTCGGCGCATAAACCGCTTTGCTGTGGAATACCACCATTATTATACCCTCTTACGCCAACGGGCACCGAAAAAAATATACCTGGTTGTTGGATATGGACGCAAACATGCCTTAATTGCCGCTGCGGGAAAACTGCATATTCCAACCATTGAAATTCAACATGGAAATATTACCCGCCAGCATACGGGGTACAGCTTCCCCGGTAGAGAAACGGTGCCATATTTTCCTGATCAGATTGATCTGTGGGGCAGATACTGGGCAGATATTACGCCGCTTCCGTCGAAGGTTACTCTGAATATAGCCGGCTTTCCCTATTTTCACAAGAAAAAGGCACAGAGCAGGCATACCAGGGAGCATACCGGTGAAGTTCTGTTTATTTCCCAGGGGACTATCGGATTCCGTTTACAGGCAATTGCACGGGAGTTTGCGGAGAAATATCCCGGATATACAATTGTGTATCGAATGCATCCCTCGGAATACAAGGTTAGGTATTCAAGATATTCCGGGTTGATGGATGCAGCTGCACAGCTGAATAACCTGTATATATCAGATAATAAAAAGGACGACCTGTATACCTCTTTTGTCCGGGCTGAATATGTGGTGGGAGTGTATTCAACTGCGTTGATAGAAGCCCTTGCTCTGCAATGCCGGCTGATTTTAATTGATTTACCCGGGGTGGAATATTTTTCATATATAACTGCGCAAAAGATGGTTCCGATTTCTCAGCCTTCGCCGGAGGACCTCAAAACAAGTATTGATGAATACGCTGTGGGTGAGTATGAAATTGATCCCGACTATTTTATTACGGGATGATCTGAATATTCATTTTTCAAAAGCCTGCAGCTGCTGTTGTTTTTTTACGACTTCTTTCCGAAATAGGATCGTGACACTACCCTTCTACGGTTTTCTTACAGTGTTGCAGGATAAAAAATGAGCTCGCAAGATTCGGGACTGCGCCATGAGAAAAAACCGAGCTTTTTTGGAGTAGGAGGAAAATGTGAGACAATACTATATCAGATGCTTAGCTGCAGGATACTCCCGGACCATTTCCCGGGCATATTCATCCCATAGGGTATAGGCCCGATGGGCGTCATATCCGGTTTCTTTGCGCCGCTCGTATTCCCAGGGCTTGGGACGTTTTGCATAGCCTGAATAGTGCAGGTTCTTAATATTCGGCAGATCCTGCTTAAGCTGGGTTTCATTATTCCAGTCACGGTAATTGTACATATAATCTATCAGCCAAACCGGATATCCCGCGTGTTTGCGAAATTTGTTGATGGTTTTCTGATCAAGAAGACCGATGTATTTGTCCTTTCTGTTCTGTACCACATCCAATATGTCCCGGTACGTCTTCTGTGAAAGCAGGGTGCCGCTGATTCCAAAGAATCCCGTGTTTATGGACGCGCTCAGGGAAAGTCCCTGCCGAGCGCTGCGGGAACCGGTTTTACAGCCGAAAATTTCATGGGTTTCAGAAAATACTGATGAAAAATCATTGAGGCAGAGCATATCACCGTCAAAAAAAAGTACCCGGCGGTACCGGGTGCGATTAAATACTTCAAGGGTGAGGTAGGCCAAACGGTGGTGTTCCGGTTTACAGCGGGCATTGCGATAGACGGGGTTATCAACGTCGGTTATGATAAGTCCGGGAATAATTTCCTGCATGAGTCTCCGGTTTTTTTCAGAGAGAGTATCAATGCTGTTGTCTGCAAGAATCTCCACGGTACACCCGGCTAAATCTGACACGTGTTTTTTCATGGAGTACAGCATTACCGCTGTTCCCACTGCAAAACGGTTATTTGATACGGTACACAGCAGGGTACCCTTTCTCTGTTCTGTACCATTTCCTTCAGCAGTACACCCGCTTCGAAGAAGGCCGCCCGTTATGTTTTTCAGATATTCTGCAGGTTTGATCATCAGGGAAATCCATTTCATTCAGTGAAGAAAAAAATATATAATGCAGGTTGCCCATGGTGAAGATATATTCCAAATACCTATTGTCCGCAGGCGTTCTGTGTGTACTCACTGTGTCGGCGATGATGTGTAACTCTTCTTTTTGCGAAGGTATATTCCGGCGCCGGTGTTTCTGTTTTCATGTGTCTGTCCGCTGTGTACGGAACATTATAACAGTCCGTTTGTACTGCGTATTAAAACTGGAAGGAAATGGCCGTGCTCAAATCACCATGACATCATCGTATTCAGGATGCGCGTTCAGGGTTTATTATATTGATATAAAAATGGTGTGAAAAAATAATCTATAACAATCTTTTTCTATTTGCCCTGCGTCGCATGCAGATAAATAATTTATATTCTGAGGTAATTTATAATGATATTAATAAAGGGGAAACCTATGCAGACTATGTGGGAAACGGCAATACAGATTGAAGAGAAAGGAATTGATTTCTTTGATACCCTGCAGCACAATACTGCCGATGAAGGATTGAAGGGGGTTTTTAAATTTCTCAGGGAGCAGGAAGAAAAACATAAGGAGTTTTTCCTGCGGGTCTCTCAAAATCAGGAGGCCTCAATGGAAGCCGGAGAAGACGCCATCGCCTTTGCCCAAAAGGCTTTCTCAAAGATCAAAAAGAATATATCCTCCGCTGCAGCCCTTGAAGATTCAGCAGAGGCCTACGAAAAAGCAAAGCAAATGGAGCGGGATGCCATTGATTTTTATTCGTCCCTGCTTGAAAAGACAGACTCCGATGAGGAAAAACGGATTATACGTATGATTATCGGTGAAGAGGAGAAGCATGAAAAGCTTATGGAAGCCATGGTCGGGTTTGTATCCCGTCCAAAGGAATGGCTTGAAAATGCTGAATGGAATCATCTTGATACGTACTAAGCCGTACTAACCTGAATAAAGGATCTTTTCCATGATACTCTCCGGTCTTGAGATTGAAAAACGGTTGGGAAATGATATTGTACTGACCCCGTACAGTCCTTCCCAGCTGAATCCAAACAGCTATAATCTGCGCCTGCATAATAAAATGATGGTGTATCGAAGCAGGACTCTTGATATGAAAGAGCCCAATCCCGTTGATGAGATCACTATTCCTGAAGACGGGATGATTCTGGAGCCGGAAAAACTGTATCTTGGAAGAACCGTGGAATATACAGAAACGGATAATCTTGTTCCCATGCTTGAGGGGCGCTCATCCATCGGGCGCCTCGGCCTTTTTGTGCATGTTACGGCAGGCTTTGGGGACGTGGGTTTTAAGGGGTACTGGACCCTTGAAATTTTCTGTGTGCAGCCTGTGCGGATATATCCTGATATTGAAGTCTGTCAGGTGTATTTTCATTCCATTGAAGGGGAGTATACTTCCTATGAACAGGGAAAGTATCAAAAAAACAACGGCATACAGCCCAGCCTTCTCTACAAGGATTTTGAAAAATAACTCAGCCCAGTACCGCGGGGTCAAAAAAAGTGTCCGGCGGAATAAATCTGTGGATCGTAAAAAAGGCTTCTGTCCTGCGCCGATAAGTCGGGATGTCCCGGGATTTTAATATCTTTCTGATATCGCGCCCGGCTCCCGGGTAGGAGTGTTCCATATAAGTCCACAATTCTTTCATTTTTCCAAGAACCGGTCCCGGTCCGTGGAGTTTTTCTTCATAGGCGGTACACAGGGTGTTGAAAAATCCCCGTAGTATTTCATCGGCATGATCCGGTACCCTGCCCCCCTTTATCTGTGCAGGCAGAAAAGGATTGAGGATAAGCCCCCGGCCAATCATATATCCGGTTGTTTTTTCCACCCGTTCCATTACCTTTTCCACCGTTGCAGGATGAAATATATCTCCGTTGTACACCAGGGGAAGAGTTGTTTTTTCTGCCATGCGGGCAAAGCATGAAATATCTGCCCGGCCCCGATACATCTGGGCCCCTGTTCGTGCATGAATAATCAGGCTTTTACAGCGGTATCTTTCAAAAAGAGGGAGCAGGGCGGCGAGCTCATCTGTTTGCTGCAAGCCTAATCGTGTTTTTACAGTGAATGATATTTTTTTCTGATTATTCAAAAAATCCAGGACCGGTTCAATAATTTCAGGGTAGGGCAGAAGGCCGCTTCCTTTTTTCTTTTTTGATACCTGCGGAAAGGGACATCCAAGATTCCAGTTTATCTGCCGGTATCCCCGGCGGTATACCTGTTCCAAAAAGGTTGGAAATGCTGTGGGATTATTTGCCAGGATCTGTGGATGCAGTGGATAATCGGCGGTGTTGTTTTCCGGAAAAATATCAGCAAAAACAGATGGTTTGATTTTTTTATTCGTGCCCGGTGCGATAAAGGGTGCCATGGCTTCATCTATACCGGTGAAAAAATCAGCATAAATATTTCTGAAGGTATGCGTGGTAATTCCCCGCAGGGGGGCCAGTATTAATTTCATTGAACTCTTCTCCAATACAAAAAGGTTTCCCCGAAAGGACACATGTAAAATAATTTAAATCACACCAATTTAATACTGATATCGTATAACCTGTTCTTTGTCTACCTGCTGACGCATGGTTTCCTCAAAATTCCGGTCTATATCGATGGGGTCCGTGAGATGATGTGCCCCGTGGCCCTGTACGGATACTACCGTGGGGGTATTCATATAGCCCGGAACCGTAACTGTGTCAAAGGTATAGGAGCGGCCTTCTATGCGGGCGACATTTCTTTGTTCAACCCACCCTTCGATATTTTTTTCTTCAAACACCACATAATAATATCGCTGCTGGGAATCTGTGACCTTTAGACGGACATTCTCATCAACCGCTGTAATTGCCTGCTCATTTACTTCTCTCAGGCGATTTTCGTAGATACCGGTACTCCTCACGGGACGTACGAAGAAAACCTCCGAAGACCTGGATAAAGATACGGCAAAGATCAGCATCAGTATAAACGCATGTGCTCTACCCAAGGCAATACTCCTTGTTTGTGGCCTTTATATACGACTATAATAATAATTACGAATGAGCGCTGTTACATATGCAAGGAAACATTTTTACCCGACAGGTTAATTACTGGGCTGAGTATGTGTACGCCAATCTTCTGCCTGTAGATGCAAGCAGTGAAATTATGCAGTGATAATTTTACTGTCTATGATGAGATATGCGATGAGTCGGTCTTACACCATAAAAAAAGAGCTTCCCTTGGGAAACTCTTTTGTACTAAAGATTTGGAATGGACTTTTACTAATACTGAGATCGCATCACTTCTTCTTTGTCCACCTGCTGCCGCATGGCATCCTTAAAATCCCGGTCAATATCGATGGGGGCCGTCAGATCTGACATCTGGTCCTGTACGGATAATACCGTAGGGTTATCCATATACCCCTGAACCGTAACATTGTCAAATGTATAGGCTTTACCATCCGTACGGGCGACATTTCTTTGTTCAACCCACCCCTCGGTATTTTCGCTTTCAAACACGACATAATAATATCTTCCCTGGGAGTCCGTAACGCGAAGGCGGTTATTTTCATCAACCTCTGTGATTGCCTGCTCATTTACTTCCCGGGTCCTGTTCTCGTAAATGCCGATACTTCGAACGGGACGTACGTAGAATTGCTCTTGAGCAAAAGAAAGAGATGCTCCGACCATAAGCAGAAGAAAAAATTTATTTGCAGTACGCATAGTTTTACTCCTTATTTTTTTTAATTCATATATTAATATAATAGAAAATTACGGCTTTGCACTATTAAATTTGCTTGAAGGCTGTTTTTTATTAAAGAATAGGAAATATAGACTTTCCTCATACGCCCCTACAGGGCCGTTGGTTCCGTGTTCCCTGTCTGGGCACAGCGTGCCGTCGCCCTCTCCTTCACGGTGCGGCCTCGTGGCCGTTCGCTTCATGGATGCCGGATCAACGTGACACAGCCCTGTCTCTTACCTGAGAAGTACACGCCGCAGATGATTTCTCTCCGTGGTAAAGGAGAGGATAACTGCACCGGTATGCTCTGCCGGAAGGGTAAGGCGTTCTCCTGCAGAAAGTTTTTTGTGCAGAATCTGTCGTCCCGTGGGTGTATAGAGCTGCAGAAGACCTGCGCTGTGGACATGAAGTATTCCGTCTTTCACCTGAACCGGCAGAGCAGGAGCTTCCTTTTCAACAGAATCGATTGTCTCCGTATTATCTTCCGTAATATGAGCTGTATAGAAGCAGGGATCAGCCATGCCCATGAGGGGAAACGCCCCTTCTCTGTCGGCATTATTGGTAGCACGGACGGCGTAGGATACATCGAAGAAGCCCGTATCAGCAAAGGAAATGACACTGAACCAGGTTCCGTCATCTTTTTTCTGCATTGGTGCGTTGAAGATCTCATCTGTTTCCCCCAGGCGAAACTGCAGGGAGGACGTGCTGAGATTAATACCGGTTTTGCTGAAATCCTCAATTTCAAATCGTATGGTATCATTCATCCCGGTAATCATCGTGGTATCGCGGCGGGGGGCGTGAACCACGCGCAGCATCTGCGGATCGCTGACGCCCTTTACCCGGCAGTGCAGGGCATCTGTTGACTGCCAGGGGTTGGAGCTTGAATTTTCAACGCCCACTACGGTGTAGCCCGGCATGGCAGAGCGGTAGGTTTTTAGGGCTGCTGAATCGTTTTCCGTACCCATAATGGGAACAAAGACATGGTCGTTTACGATAATGGAGTTTGTATAGGGCTCTCCATCGGTGTAGACCCGATGCACTTCATAGGGAGTGCCAACGGGGGAGATCTGCTGCTCAAAATACGCGGCCACGGAGTCGTAGTTTTCTTTCTGACTGCCCGTGACATCCCCGATAAGTATCCTGTCCGGGCCCAGATATTTTCCCCAGCAGTCCACATGTTTAATGTAATCGCCCAGTGGATCCGGTGTAATATGATAGGTGTCAATACCCAGATATGATTCTGCAGCGGAACGAATTGAGTCCTCGCTGAGAGAAGTGTTTTCCTCCAGAACCAGATCCGTGGAGACAGCATCGGTACCGCTGCTGCTCATGTAGTTTCCGCCGCAGTGGACCAGGCCCAGAGAATAGAGGGGCATATCAAAGTATTCGGCCATTGCTGCGGGAACACCATTATCATTATAGCGGGGGCGATTATAGGTAAAGTCAACAATTGCCATGGTGGTATCTCCCTGATCAATGCACCAAGGGCCGTAATCCCGTGTCCAGTAGCTGTCAGTCTCACGGATTATCATGGTGATGCTGTCCATGGGAATGGCGTGGTTTTGCAGAGCAGCGCGGGCAGAATTGTGCTGGTATGACGGTACCATAACCATTACCTGTGTAACCGCAGTGAGTTCACGTACCAGGTTCAGACTGAAGCCGAATTCATTGGTGTAGGCTATGAGTACGGCCTTCACGGGTTCAAATTCCGCTATGGAGCGGGGATTATCCGGTACCTCCTGTGCCGCTGTATTAGGGGTGACCCTTTGCAGATACTGCGGCATTTGCTGCTTCTCTGCAGGGGAGAGTTGATGTGTCAGGTCATTGCTTTGTGCGGTAACTGAGATTACCGCACATACAATAAGTGCCAGAACACAGGGAAGACCTCCGGGACATTTCAATAAAAGCATACTCAACCCGCTTTTTTATGGTACTGTAATAATATAGTACGAAGGTTTTTATACTGCACAAAAAAACGGCGCAAGGTGAATCTTAGATGAATATTCTCATTCCGGATTGCATCGGTGTATTATTGGATGTTCTTTCGAACACCACTATAGGGGCGTTGGTTCCGTGTTGTTTGGGCACGGCGCGGCCTCGTGTTCGTTCGGGTCATGGATGCCGGATCAAAGTGAGGGGGGGATTCCGTGTTGTTTGGGCACGGCGCGCCGTGCCCTTTACCCTAATGCTCCTTGGTGTCTGGAAGGCCCCTACAGGTGATTGTCGGGAAAAATTTCCTAATTGTTGGTCCGTGGTCGTGTTGTGTTTCAGTAGTTTTGCACGTTTTTTTTGAAAAGGAAATAGTATATTAGTGAAATACGTACGTTTTTTTGAAAAGGATAAAAATAATGGAAAAGAATAAACAATTGTTTGCCCTTTTAGGCATTATGGTACCCCTGTTTTTGTTGGGGTGTAGTAATGTTTCAGGGCCAGATGACGGCACCTCAGTCACCCCCGAAATGGTCCTTGTCTCCGCGGAAGGAGAAACCTTTACCATGGGCGCTGGTGACGGGTGGAGCGATGACACTCTGCAGGAAGTTACCCTTAGTTCTGATTTTTACCTGAGTAAATATCCCATCACCCAGGCAGAGTATGAAGAAATAACAGGAGAAACTCCGTCGTACTTTTCCGGGGCACACCGGCCGGTGGAACAGGTATCCTGGTATGATGCAGTACGCTACTGTAATGCCCGAAGCAGTGCCGAAGGTCGTGAACCGGTGTATGATACAGCTGGCTGGGAAGCAGATTTCAGTAAGAACGGCTACCGTCTTCCCACGGAAGCAGAGTGGGAATATGCTGCTCAGGGTGGCAGGGGGTATGAATACGGTACCGATGACGGCACACTGGATCATACCAAAGCCAATTATAGCGAAGAAATAGGTGAAACCACTGATGTGGGAAGCTATCCGGCAAACCCCTTCGGACTCTATGATATGGCGGGGAATGTATGGGAGTGGGTGAATGACTGGTATGGAGATTACAGTGCTGATCCTGTAACAGATCCTACGGGGCCTTCGAGCGGTTCCAACCGCGTGGGACGCGGCGGCAGCTGGGGCCACAGTGCGTCGTACTGTGGTGTTGCCAATCGCGGCAGCAGCTCGCCGGATGGCCGTAGCGGTCTTCTCGGTTTTCGCGTGCTTCTTCCCGCCCAATAAGAGAAAGAAAATACCGCTGTCCGGGTGTGCCATGGATGCCGGATCAAAGTGAGGGGGTGGTTCCGTGTTGTTTGGGCACGGCGCGCCGTGCCCTTTACCCTAAGGCGCGCCGTGCCCTATTCTACAACGCCCCTACAGGCGATACAGATTCTACAGAAAGCGCAATTGCCGGGACTGGATACTATTTCCACAAAAGCTTTTGCGGTGAATTCGCACAGGTCCGTGGGTTTGAATCAGTTCGCGGTGAAGTTTTGTAGGGTAGCCCTTATGCTGCGCAAACTTATATTCCGGCCATTTCTGGTCATATTTTATCATTATTTTATCCCGTACTGTTTTGGCAATAATTGATGCCGCTCCGATGGATGGACTTTTATTGTCTCCACCAATAAGCGTATGCTGTTTATCAGAATAAAAATCCGGTATTTTCCTGTTGCCGTCTATGAGCAGTACCTCCCAGGGATTTCGTAATTTTACAATTGCTCGTTTCATTGCCAGCAGGGATGCCTGCAGAATATTTATGGTGTCAATTTCAGCCGAGGTACACATACCGATCCCCGTGGCCAGACTCCGGGAGAGAATTTCGTCAAACAGGCACAGGCGTTTTTTTTCGCTGAGCTTTTTGGAATCTGCGATGCCAGCAATATGGTATTCGGGATCCAATATAACCGCTGCTGCCACCACGGGCCCTGCTAAAGGACCTCTGCCGGCTTCATCCACACCGGCAATGAGCGCAGGGTTTCCAAATTGCACATCAAAATTACTCATCAAAGATTACCCGATTGTGTACCATGTGGAATTTTTTTTCCGTTAGGGCCTTAATCACACGCCAGAAAAAATCATGTTCCCGTGCACGGATTTTCTTCCCAAGGCTTTCAGGGGTGTCCGTATCAGCTACATATACCGGTGTCTGGGCGATTATCGGTCCTTCATCGTATCCGGCGGTAACAAAGTGAACCGTAATGCCGGTTATCTTAACACCTCGTTTCAGTACCGCCCGGTGCACATGTATGCCGTACATTCCCCTGCCGCCGAAAGCAGGAAGCAGGGCGGGGTGAATATTAATGATCCTATTGGGGTACGCGGCAATAAGACTATCCGGGATTTTCTTCATATATCCCGCAAGTATAATATAGTCTGTCTTTGCATTTCGCACAGCCTGAATCAGCTTCCGGTCATAGATGTTCCGGTCGGAGAAATGGGAGGGGGAAGTATGCAGAACGTCAACAGTGTTTTTCCGGGCGGTTTCCGCAGCTCCGCAGGTACTGTTATTGGTTACCAAAAGAGGTATGTGTGCGCATAGATCTCCCGCTGAAATGCGTTCAAGGAGAGCTGAAAAATTTGAGCCCTGTCCCGATGCGAAGATTGTCAGATTCATTTTGCATGCTCCGTAATAGCTGAGATGTCTTTCACTCTTCCGGTACCCGGATCCACACGGTATCGATACCCGCTCCAGGAAATAACTGATGTAAAGGCCGTGAGAAACGCTGCCCAAGTGACAATAATCATTGAAAGGGGGGCATAGAGTATCTGAAAAAAGATGTTGCCCCTGTTACCCAAAAGAGGAAATCCCGCAGCATAAACCATGGGTCCTATAATCAGGATCAGGGGAAGATACATTCCGCTTTCAAAAAATGAAGCTCCGCGCAGAAACTGGATAAATGCCAGGGCGGAAGCGGGTATGGAAAGAAGGTATACGGCGGAGATGCACCAGACAGGAATCCAGTTTCGTTTCTGATAACATCTGAGGTATTGAATCTGTCGTTTATACCAGGATATAATATCTTTCGTGGTAGTGAGGGTTTTGGTTGTGGGGGTAATGCTGTGATATGAAAAAACGGTTTTTCGCGCGTTTCTTCGCAAAATCTGTGAAAGACTCAAATCATCAACACTTGCTGTGTTCCACACATCTGTAACCCGGAGTTCATGGAAATCTTTTTTCCTCAGCGCCGTGGATCCTCCCCACAGACCGTCATTCCACATATGAGAACTCAGAGCAAATGAGGTGAATATGGTATAGTTCTGAAAAGAGTGGGCTATGGGGGGAAAGGAGGCTTTGTTTGTATAGAGCCAGCGAAAGCCTGTAACTGCAGCGATATTTTTGTCTGCCAGGGGAGCCGTGATATTTTGCAACCACTCCGGGTAGAGGGCTATATCGGAATCTGCAAATACATACACTTCGCATTCCCTGTCAGTTTTTTCCACTGCGGCGATAAGATTATGATTTTTCTGACAGCAGGTTTGAGCCTGTCCTGCAATAATAAGAGTGCCTCGATTGTAGTGTTTTATCAGTTCGTTTATTACGGGAACAGCGCTGTCCTGCGGGGATTCAACCGTAAAAAAGAGGTCATAATCGGGGTAATTGAGGAGAAAAAAAGAAGGGAGATTCTTTTTCAGGCCCGCGGGATCATGCTTGCAGGGTATGATTACCGCACATTTTGGTGGGTGTGTAAAACCCGTTGAAGGTTTCTCGGTTTGCATTTTAAAATATGCGTATATGGTTGAAAATAGTAGAAATACAAAGAATAGTAATAGGATGGTCCCCGGCATGACACACATAGGAAAAGTACTCCGAATAAAAATATTGCTTCAAAATAATTGTTTTTCTCTCTTTTCAGGGTTTTAGAAAAAAAATAAAAAACACTTTTCCTTGCTATTTGGCAATATCACTTTCTATATTGATACTACAGTATTTTAATCGTTTTTTTATTGGAGGATCTATGAATAAAACTCAATTTGTTGATGCCGTTGCTGAAGATTGCGGCGTTTCGAAGCGTGATGTTGAAAAGGTTATCAAATCTTTTATGGGCACCATCGAAGATACCCTTGCCAAGGATTCAAAGGAATCCATTCAGTTTATCGGTTTCGGCAGCTTCAGCGTGGCTGAAAGAAAAGCACGAAAGGGTTTCAATCCCCAAACCAAGGAAGAAATTGAAATTCCCGCATCAAAAACTGTAAAATTCAAGCCCGGTGCTGCCTTGAAGGAAGCCGTAAATAAATAACGGTATTTGCCATACTTCATTTACACAGCTCCCTTGATTCAGGGGAGCTGTTTTTATACCCATGATAGATTATACGAGCATTCGCAGCAAACTTCCGGAAAATCCCGGTGTATATATTTTCAAGCACGGGGATGTGTATCTGTATATCGGCAAGGCAAAGAATCTGAAAAAACGGGTTGCTTCATATTTTACGGCCCACGGGGAAGAGCGACGTCAGATACCCCGTATGCTTGAAAAAGCACAGGATCTTGACTGGATTATTACGGAAAATGAAAGTGAAGCACTGGTACTTGAAGCAAATCTTGTCAGGGAGCACGCACCGAAATACAATATCGAATTACGGGATGATAAGCAGTATCCCTACGTAAAGATAACCATGAATGAGGTGTTTCCCCGCATACGTATTGTACGCCGAATAGAAAAAGACCGGTGTATTTATTTTGGTCCCTTTACGGACGCAACCAGAATTCGACGTATCGTCACAACCCTGCGCAAACTTTTTAAAATCAGAACCTGCAGCCGCCGCATTTCTGAACATGATACGCAGCGTCCCTGTCTGAATTATGCTATCGGTATATGCAGCGGTCCGTGTAATTCCCATATCAGTACACAGGCGTATGCAGAAAATATTTTCGCGGTTATTGATTTTTTTCAGGGAAAGCGGCACAAAATTGTGCAGACCCTGGATACAGAGATGCGCCGGGCCTCGGAAAACCTCAGTTTTGAGAAGGCCGCTCTTTTGCGTGACAGAATCAGGGATGTGAAAAAAATTGGACTGAAACAGGGCGTTGATCTGCGTAAGCCGGGGCTCAACTGCGATGTTTTTGGGGTCTATGTGGGTGAAAAATATATGGCCTTATCGGTTATGGTGGTTCGCGAAGGGGTCATTGTTAATCAGAATAATCATGCCTTTCGCCGGCAGGAATGGCAGAATGATGATCATGGTATGCTTGTTGTTGATTATTATACAAAGAGCGCTCATGAACCACCCAAAGAGGTGATTTTGTCCGAGGATTTTACCCCGGATTCAGAATTGCTGCACCATTGGCTCAGAGAAAAATGGAATATTGCGGTCCGTATTCCGCAACGGGGTGATAAAAAAGCACTGCTGGATCGATGTCGTAACGCTGCGGGTCGATATTTAAGCCGGAAATTTCTCACTGATTTTGAAACGATTCACACAGAACTGGCCTATCTGCTGAACCTTCCCCGGGTTCCTCACACCATTGAAGCCTTTGATATTTCCAATCTGGGATCTCAGTTTACCGTGGCAGGTATGGTTCATTATGCGGGGGGATATCCCGTAAAATCTGAGTATCGCCGGTATAAAATTAAAACCGTGGCGGGCCAGGATGATTTTGCCATGCTTATGGAAGCGGTGACCCGCCGTTTACGGCGTCTTGAAAGGGAAGAAAAGGCCTTCCCCGACCTTCTGCTTATTGACGGAGGTAAGGGACAGCTCAGCGGTGTCTGCAGGGCATTGAGCGACTTTGATTCGCCGCCCATGGTTATTTCTCTGGCCAAAAAAGAGGAAATACTGTATTCACCCTATACACAGAAAGAGGTACGTTTGCGTGAAGGGCATTCTGTGCGAAGGCTGGTGGAAAGAATTCGTGATGAGGTGCACCGCTTTGCCATTACCTATCACAGGAAAATCCGGGGGCGGAATTTTAATCGCTCCCTGCTTGAAGATGTTCCCGGTATCGGATCGAAAATGTCACGTCTGCTTCTGCGGGAATTCGGGTCTGCAGAAAATATTGCCCGTCGTTCCGCAGAGGAGCTGATACAGATTCCGGGCATTACCATTCGAAAGGCACAGGCGCTTCTGGAAGAGCTGCGGCAGTTTTATTAAAGGGTAATACCTCCCTTTTTTCGGGCGTATTTCCGGATTTTGCTGTTCAAAGCGGGGCTTCCTGCTTTCATTGCTGCGGAAATGATGTTTCTCAGGAAAAAATTACTCCTGCAGCTGTACATTTTCCATATTTCAGGAAGCCATTTCAGATTATGAATCCAGCAGCGGGCAATCAGTTCGTGGTGTTTTTGCGTGAGCCTGTCTTTTGTCAGAGATTGACTGCCTTCAAGCCGTGAGGTTTCCATGGAGGAGAACAGCAGTGGTACCAAAATTCCCGCATAGGGGGAGAGGCGGTGTATGAGGTCAATGGTTGCCTGAATATCATCTTCGCTTTCTCCGGGCAGTCCCAGTATGAGGGTGGCGCTGCTGACAATACTGTTATTATGCAGTATGGCCATACCCTCCTCAACAACGTCGGGCCATTCCTGTGGACTGTAGGGATAGACCTTGCCCTTCATATGTTTTTCCATCAGCGACGGACTGCCGGTTTCAATTCCCACCTGAAAAAAACCGGAAGAGGTATTCTTTTTTCTCCATCCAAGAATGGTGCTGATGCTTTCCACTGCCGCAGGAGCCTGAACCACGGAGGAAAGGGCCGCATGGCTTGCACCTGCCCACTGCACTCCCGGGCGTGAAATAACCCGTTTGAAAAGCTCTGTGACGGCATCTGTATTAACTCGAAGTCCGTCTGAATTGTACAACAGGATATCTTCCCCATGGAGAAGTACTCCCGTATTTCCTCCGCGTATATTTACGTCAATTTCCCGGCATATTGATTCCAGGGGCCGGGAGCGGACTTTGCGCACAGTGGGAACACAGAAATTACAGCTTCGGGCACAGCCGCGGGTGATTTCCACAAGGCCGGTGATGGAGGGGTTTTTAATATCCGGTATTTCTTCATTGGGAACATATACCCCTGTTTCCGCGGCAGATATTTCTGCAGTTTTTCCAGCAATTATTTTTTTAATTATGACCGGGGCGCTGATTTCTCCTTCGCCGTTCAGAGCGCAGTCAATGCCCAGTTCCTGCTGTTTTTGCGGGTTTACACTGAACTGCCATGCGCCGGGACCACCCAGAAGTACAAAGGGAGAATGTTTTTGTATCTGTCTGGAGGACAGGAGCTGGCGTAATTTCTGCGCCATTCGCCCTTCTCCACCCCAGAGTTCCACAAAGGTGGAGGTGGCGGGGCCGATTCCCAGAGGGTCATTGGAGCTTATGCATACAACCTGTGTCTCTTCCGTTACAACATCATTGATGAAATTCGGGTGGCATACGTGTACATCCGCGGGGGAAAACCCGTTATTGAGAAGAGCCGCTTCAATTTTTCGCAGGCCGTACGGGGCATATATCAGTCTTTTATCCCGGGAGTATGCACCCCGGGGGCAGAATAATCGGTAGTAGAGAGGGTCGGGTATTGTCCCTGTGGGAATGCAGGCGCTGAACCCAAGAAAAAGCAGACCGTGGTATTCACTGGCCATTGTTCGGTCACAGGTAAGTACAATCTTTGCGCTCATGAAAACATCCTGAAAAATATCTATACTGCAAAAAATAGTACAGATACAGCAGGGCGGGCGGATTATTTTTCCTGCAGTACCTTTTTCAGGGTATGTCTTACTTCATTGGCCGTGATGGGTTTTGATAAATAGTCATCCATTCCCAGTGAGGAGTAGTATTGTTCATCACCGCTTAATATGTTTGCCGTAAGTGCAATAATTTTAATTGACGGGTTTTTTGAAGACTCAGGGTGTTCACGGATTCTCTGTGTTACTTCAATGCCGTTTAAAACAGGCATCTGAATATCGAGAAAAAGAACATCGTAATATTTTTCCGCGGCCATTTCCAGAGCCTGCCTGCCATCCCTGGCAATATCTGCGGACAGACCGAGGCGGTCAAATATTTTTTTAATCACAAGAATATTTACATTGTTGTCTTCAGCTACAAGTACGGATAATTGTGAAAACACATCCTCTGCTCTGAATCTGTTATGAATTTCCGGCCCGGAGACAAAGAGACTTACACACTCCTTGAGAAGACTTTCACGGCTGACAGGATAGGTGAGAAATGCATCGGTTTTTTCAGGAATAGTGTGTGCTCCGGAGGTTTCGCTGATAGTTCCTGTGACGATTGTTTTTGTTTGCCCGAGCCCATTTTCCAGGGGTTTCAGGGCAGAATATTCCCGTACGGAAACAACCATGAGTGACGCAGCGTTAATTTCGTTTTCAGAGAGCTGCGAAGCTGTTGCCCGGGAGTATTCCCTGGTAGTGATTCCGGCTGAGGTAAGAATATATGAAATCTCTGATCTGTGGTGGTCATCCCCCTGCACAATCAGGGCGGTGAGGTTCTCTTTTTCAAAAAGATTTTCATAGGTTTGTTCATCCGTTTCCTCAACAGGGATTGAAACACTGAAGCGTGATCCCCGGTTTTTTGTGCTGTCCAGGGCAATGGTTCCTCCCAGAAGCTGTACAATCTTACGCGTAATGGCCAGCCCTAAGCCGGTGCCGCCGTAAATACGCGTTGTGGAGAGGGCTTCCTGGGTGAATTCCTTAAAGATATAATTCTGTTTTTCCTTTTCAATACCGATACCCGTATCTTCAATAACGATGATAAGATGGTTGTTTCCAAAGGATACCGAAACCTGTACAGACCCCTTTTCTGTAAATTTAATGGCATTACTGATAAGATTAATCAGAACCTGTTTTATGCGGAGGGAATCGCTTTTAATATGGAGCGGGGTTTTTTTGTCAATATGATAGAGCAGTTGTATACCCTTATCCTCTGCGTTGAGGCTAAATAATTTAACAACAGAATCAAAGAGTTCGTCCAGATAAAATAAATGCGTTTCCACGTTCATTTTTTCAGCTTCCATTTTGGAGAAATCAAGAATGTTGTTAACTATTTCCAAAAGGTTTTCTCCGCTTTTTTTTATAATGCTTTGATACTCCCGCTGTTTCTGATTATCAGAATATTCCTGAATAAGAAGATCCGATATACCGATTATACC
Organism: Fibrobacterota bacterium; assembly: GCA_051745755.1. Taxonomy (GTDB): domain Bacteria; phylum Fibrobacterota; class Chitinivibrionia; order Chitinivibrionales; family Chitinivibrionaceae; genus Chitinivibrio. The sequence continues at coordinate 39,561 of JBNJEI010000004.1, read as the reverse complement.
GTTTAAGGGGGTGCGTATGTCGTGGGACATATTCGCCAGAAAAATTGATTTCGCCTTATTTGCTTTCTCTGCCTCAATCTTGGCTTGTCTGTATTCCCTGGTACGTTCGCGGATTTTGCGATCCAGGGTACGGTTTATGGCAAAGAATTCCTTTTTCATGGAGATGTGATCGTGGGTAAATTTGTTTGTCAGGGAAAAGATAACAAACATATATGCCAGTTCAGCAGTATAGATGCTGGATATTATATGGGAGGCCATAAGAATATCATGAAACCCGGCGAAAAAGAAAATATAAAAACTGATTCGGATACACATATCGTGTCTGTTGGTGTTTTTCATGCGTGAGAGTTTTACCAAAAAAACAAACATGGCAAGATAGCTGAATACATAGAGTGCAGTAAGTGTGCCCCGTACTCTGTATTCCTGAAAGTACGTGCTGAAAAAGCGAAATTCCTCATTGCGGGATACATCAAAGAGTATGGTGTTTCCCGTGACTGCGAAGCGATATATGTCAATACCGATGACGGCGGCGAAAAAAATAAAAATACTGAGCATGGAAAGAAAAACTGCAGAGCGGTAGTTGGCAAGGCGGGTGAAGGTGTAAAATGTCAGAAATACGGCGATAAGGGAGATGCCGAGATGATTCAGCTGCTGAAAATATATCGAGCTTTCCAGAGTAGTGCCCCATTGATAGAGCCCGGCGCAGGAATACTGATAAAAAGCTGTCGTAATCGACAAGAGAAATATAGACAGGCTGTGTTTGTCCTTTGTGTCATAAAAATAAAATAAAAGATGATATATACCGGCAAAAGCCGTGATTCCCGCAAGGACAAAAAGAAAAAGTGTATATCCTGATATGTATAACATAAAATTACGGTTGATTAGTGTTCTTCATATGGACGGTATTCTCTCACCACTATCTGAAAATACGATTGCTTCTCGTTCAATTATATATCTTTGCAACCGCTGTGCACGCTCTTTTTTTTATTATGCAGAAAATAGGCCGGACTGGTTGCCGCCATGCCTTCCCGCCTGTTTTCTCCACAGTCGGTATACACTTCTGCACGAATATAGTCCGGCCGGGGTACTGTGTTCAGTGGTACAGATCCGGTGAAGGTGTAGCTGGTTTGTGGTAATGCAAGAAGGGTTTTTCTTTCTCTTTTTCCATAGACTCCGGTGAAGATAATAAGTTTTTTTAATATGCCAAATTCCGGGCTGCTTTTTGCGGTGACACATATATGGGATATCCTGAGAGGTTTTGTCTGAATGAGAATTTTTTTTTCAGTGTGAAGACAGAGATAGGGGCCGGTTGTTACAAAGGTCTGTCCTGCTTTTACGGCTGAGATAAAAGAGTGGTGCTGTGTGTCGTAAACCCCGGTGCGGGCATATCCGAAATACCGGTTTTTATCTTCGCGAATCAAAAAAAAAGGACAGTGCAATGCCCGGTAGCGGTTAAAGTCTCCGTGGGCATCATTCCCGGCTATTATGGGAAGCGGTATCTGTGAAAGCAGGAGTTTTATCCAGAGTTTGCGCGACTGAATCCACGAAGAATCCATACTACCGTTCACTATCTGAAATGCATGAAGTCGGTTATGTCGAAAATCGTCAATAGTCCATTTCCCCCGTCTCAGAAAAATCCGCTGCAGTATACCCGGCTTCTCTCCGGGGTGGGCAGCAAAAAGAATCCCCGTGTGTGCGTAGATTTTACAGAGTGATTCCAGGGTTTCCTCGGCGGCTTTTCTGTATCCCTTCCGGGCTCCGTCTCCACTGCCCCGAATAAGTTTCGATTCTCCCAGAAAGCCCACATGGACAACACCTCCGTGTTTTTTTCGGGCAGAAATCTCCTGAGAGACGATAAGACGGGGATATAATGTTCTGTTTTTCTGCTGATTTTTCCAATTTGACTGGAGGGGATCCCGTTTTAGATAATTGTGTGCATCACATTCCAGATCATAGGTGTGATCCAGAACTGCGGCTGTATCCAGGCCGGTAATACCCAGGGCCCGATGAATCATCGGGAGGGGAGCTCCAAACTCTACGTGGCTTCGGGAGTGGATTGAATGGCAGTGAAGATCTCCGTATATGGCGTTGCCCGGAAAGGTGCTTTGTGCAGCATAATATGTCAGGTCTTCTTTTTTGGAGGTGGTAAGGTTATCCGTGACTATGGTATGTTTTCTTCCTGCGATGGAGCAGATAAGCACGGGGGATACACGAACCAGACCAGTGAGCCCCCGGGCTTCTGTGAGGGGAAATGCATAGGCCAGGGTTTTCTGTGTACCTTCGTGATGTATCTCATAAGACGCCGGAGAGTCAACAGTAATGCTGAACCGGGCCGTTGCGGACTGAATATGGAGACTGATTGTATGCAGGACTGCGGGATAGATATCAGCATCGTTTATTATAAGAAACACCTCCGGTGTCGTGTCCGGTGCACAGCGCCGGGGCATATCAAAGATAATTTCCGGTTCTTTTTTGAACAGGAGGGAGGGGCTGATCTTTTTAAATCGAAAATGCGTTTCTGGATAGAGCAGGATCAAATGCATAATAATCTCGTTGCGATCCTTGGTGGGAAATATATTTTTATATAAAATATGTAATAAAGGATTACGGCGTGCTGAAAACCTCCGATTTTGACTATAAACTGCCCAAAGAACGTATTGCCACCCGTCCTCTTGAGAACAGAGAGGCGGCGCGAATGATGGTTTTGAACAGGGAGCAGCAGAGTATTGCCCACGCATCTTTTTCCCGTCTCTGTGAATATCTCCGACCGGGAGACCGCCTTGTTTTTAACGATACACGGGTTATTCCCGGACGCGTTATGGGGCGAAAAAAAAGCGGCGCTGCTGTGGAAATCCTTTTTACAGAGCCCGTTGACGACTTTACCTGGAAGGCTCTGGTAAAACCGGGAAGAAAACTGCGTACGGGGGCTCAGATTCTGGTGAATGATATGTGCCTTGAAGTGAGGAACGTCTTCCCCGACGGAAATCGTCTTATTACCTCCGATGTTCCCATTAGGGAAATTATGGAATCCTGCGGCGAGATGCCCATCCCGCCCTATATGGAACGTCATGCCGATGCACGGGACAAAATTACATATCAGACGGTCTTTGCCAGAAAAGACGGTGCTGTGGCAGCACCCACGGCAGGACTCCATTTTACGGATGCCCTGTTGGACTCCCTTGGAAAACACGGTGTTGATATCAGTTATATTACGCTCCATGTAGGAGTGGGTACCTTTCGTCCCGTGAAGGAGGAAAACCCGCTGGATCATCCGATGCATTCGGAATATTATGAAATCTCTCCTGTCTCTGTCCGTGAGATAGAAGAGACCCGAAAGCGGGGCGGGAGAATTATCGCAGTGGGAACCACCGTGGTGCGGACCCTTGAATCAGCCGCACAGGGCGGTGACGGCATTCAAAGTGGTGCCCGGAGCACGGATCTTATGATTTTCCCCGGGTATGAGTATAAAATTGTTGACGGCCTGATTACAAACTTTCACCTTCCGCGCTCCACTCTTTTGATGCTTGTTTCTGCCTTTTACCGGAAAAGCGAGATTTTTCGGGCCTATGAGGAGGCTGTCAGATTGAAATACCGGTTTTACAGTTATGGAGATGGTATGTTGATTATTTAGAGAATTGATATTGACATTTTGTTTTTTAAAAGTTATGTTACTGAGAGTAAATACTTACGCGGTTCTTTTCTGAGTTCGGATTTTCCGGGCTCATTATTTTTTTATTTCAGGCGAAACTTTTTTGGAGGAATAATGATTACGGGATATTTGGATAAGTCGGTTGCCAGTGTGCGATGGCAGGATTATCGTGCCAAAAACACAGGTGTTATTGTCTATTATGAGAGTGATAAGGATTCTGATCTGCCTATTCGAAAAGTTTCTGTTTCACATCTTTCCGAGGCGGATTTTGATCCAAATTATGAGACAAAAACCTATGGGTTTTACGGCTGTGAAAATACCAATCTGCGCAATAGCTTTATTAAAAAACGCCGAAAATATGTCTTTTTTATGACCCGTTACAGAGGCACAATTCAGAAATATGCCAACAAACTGATGATAACAGGGTATTATCGGGTTGCAAAGAATTTTGATGTACAGAATCTGCACCTGCGCAGCCTGGAAAAATATACCTGTTTTAATGCAAAGCAATGTCAGGCATTTCTTGCTGACGAGGCTGCTTTTTTTGCTCCCGAAGATGCCTACCATCTTACTGCGGCTTCTCTGAAATCCTTTGGGTACGAAAAGAAGGTCACCCGTATGACAAAAATTGAGGTTGATGAGGATAACACAAAGAAAATATTAAAAAAATTTAAGGGTAAGGATGACATCCGTGCCGATTATGCAGAAACCACTCAGGAGCTTTTATCTGAATTGGTATAGTTTTTTTTGATTCTGCGGATTTCAAAAAGGGGCCTGGCCCCTTTTTTTGTTTTTATACACAAAACAGCACAAGCAATATATTACAAAAGGTATGTTACATATAAGGATTATTTTTGTCAGGAGGCAGTATGAAAGTTGGTATGTTACTGGTTACGGTTTTGTTTGCCCTTAGTGCGGATACATTTTCCTGGGGTTTTTCTGCCGGCGGCGGATGGCGCTACGACAATATACGTATGTGTGTTGCCACCGATCCCGGGGTGAAGGGTGGGCCCATGGCGGATATTAAGCTTCTGGGGACCCGGTCGCTGAGTCAGGATAAAAAGCTTCGCTTCGCACTTCCCCTTATGCGCCCCGTACTGTTTGGTCTCAGGTTTGATATGGTTCAGTTTGAACCGGATGTTACCCTTGAGATGTATCGGGAAATCAACCAATCGCTTCGAGGATATTTCGGTCCCGGGGCAGGGATAAGTCTGCACTACGGTCCGGATTATACATCGGATACCGGTGAGCACCGTAAGGAGGATTTCTGGGCCTTTGGTCCAACTGTGTCGGCGGTCACGGGCCTTGCATTTACCGATACACCTTCATCGGTGGGACTGCGCATGTTTTACACACCTCTTTTTTCCACTGAGTCTGATCTGTCTGTCGGCACGGTGTTGGGTGTCGGGCTTGAGTATACTATGGATTTTTAAATCAGGAGTAAGATATGAATCGGGTCGGTTTTATTTTTGCAGTTCTGTGTATCTGTACAGCTTACAGTGCTGAAAGAGGTTCTCTGCTTCCACCGGGAACCCAGGCTCCTGAATTTGTTCTGGAGAGTGATGCCGGTGAAGCTGTTTCACTTCAGGATTTTAAAGGTACACAGTATGTGGTTCTCGTATTTTATCCGGGAAATAATACTCCCGTGTGTACCCGGCAGCTTTGTGAGTTGCGTGATTCCTATGATGATCTGCAAAGTAATGACATGGCGGTTCTGGGTATTAATAACGATACCCGGCAAGCGCATCGAAGATTTCGTGAGGAACAAAACTACCAGTTTCCCCTGCTTATTGATGAGGAAAATATCGTTGCCAAAGCCTACGGTGCAGTTGGCCGTTTAGGCGGTACCGAAAGATCTGTGTATGTTATTGATACTGAAGGGGAAATTATCTTTTCTGAGCGCGGCCGGCCTTCTGTTTCAGAGATTGTATCCATTGTCAGGGAGAATGCGCAGCTTCGGTGATTACTCCCTGCGGGATTCTCCTGCTTCCTGCGGTAATGGAATCGTGTCATGATTTTCTGCAGGCTCTGTGTTCGCTGTATCTGAGCGCTGAATAGAATCCTGATAGAAGGCCTCTTCCAAAAGGGTTTCATACTGATAATAAAACCCCCGGGGATTTTGTATCCCCGCCGAATGCAAAAGGTCTTTTGTAATATAATTGTGGAGGCTCTTTCCATCAGTTGCACCTGTGTACTCCCGGTTTCCTTCAGCAACGGCGGAAATACATATGTCGCGAATATCCTGTTCTCGTTCAGCTGTATCAAGTTTGTTCATATCAATGCGTATCACCGCATTCCAGTTGCCGTAATTTGTTCTTTTCTCAGACCATGAAGGAGTATTAAAGGGGCGCTTAATGTCGTTTGTTGTACCGCTTTTGGCAAAATTGGACAGGGGGTTTTCGGGTTTTAGCATCTCATTGGAGAATGTACGCGTATCATTCAGGCGGGGAAGGGTATCTGAAACAGGTATGTCAAAGTCGGTGAGATTGTCAGCGGAGTTGCTCGTAAGGCGTTTATGAAGACCAAGAAGGGTGGGGCGGATTGAGTGCCGATTGAGAAACGGATGATATGCGGGGTTGCCGGTCTGAGTGTGAACTGCGTATGTAGTATCCTGCAAAGCTATACTTTGAATAAAAAGGGTTATGTCCTCTTCGGGATCTTGTCTTAAGGTGTTATTATACAGTGTATTAAACAGATGCATCTGTTCAAGCAGAGTCAGTTCCAGTGTTCCCAGGGCTACTGAGTAAAGTGAGTCATTAATGTGACCTGTCTCAGCTCCGACGATACGGCATAGTTCCGCATAGAGTTTTGGTCCTGTAATAACCCGCCCGGCATATGTGTGGCGGAGGGCATCATATCGGTCGATATTATAGAGGAACTGGCCGTGTTTGAAAAATGAGTTATTAAGTTTCCCCGTGGAATCAAAAACCACGGCGTTGAGTCGATAGGCACTTTCAACGCCGAGTATATTGTTTGATTTTGCCAGGTGATTGTAGATATAATCTCTTCCGCCGATGCCGTAGCGATAATTGTGAACATCATAATGTGAGGTTCCCCGGGCGACATTATGAAAGCGAAACCAGCCGCCGTTTCCCCGTGTGTGTAATGTTCGGTACCACGGCAGTGACGTATCGGAAACGGCTGCCGTATCGGACCATTTTTCATAGGGATCAAAAATATCAAGATCAAAGAGCAATGCGTTAAGGATGGGTTTTGCCACGGCCGACCCGTTGGGGAGAGGGTGATTAAAGAGCGAGGCGGCCCGGGATCCGAGGTTGTCACGGGAGTAACAGGCCAGTAATTCTCCGGTTTCTGCGTCCATCATGGCGTAGGCATAGTATTGGCCGTCAACTGTTATTGGCAGATGAGCATAGGAGAATACGCTTCGTCGGTAGAGACTGTCTTCCAGTTTTTTGTATCGGATGTTCTCATAAATGGTATCGCCGGCATTCATCTGTCGGGAAGTACTGCGGCTGAATTCAGTAAACAGTGAGTCTTCGGTAAGGACAAAGGATGTGTTCAGTGAATCATCCGGGGGAGTTTTGCGTACAATGGTTTCACCGAAACTTCCGATGCGCGCTTTGGTAAAAATCGTGGTATCTCCACCGAATCCGCGGGTGTTCACCATATTTTCCAGTTTCTTCTGCAGACGAAGATCAATGGTGAGATCAATGGTGAGATCTCCCTTTTTCCGAATCAGCGAGGCAGGGTTGATTATATCGAAATCCTGAATATCCTTTTCAGAAAAACCGCGTTCCTGCAAAAATTTCATCCAGTATTTATTCGCAATGTCAATGAGGTGTCCGTGTTCTGATTGAATCCGCTTTGGCCGGGTGAAGGTGAGTTGATCGATTTCTGTGAGCACCTTCTGTTTCTTTTCCTCATTCCATCCCATTGCTTCGGCAATTGCGGGCATATCAATACGGGATTGGCGTTTGATTTGTTCAGGAAGATGTATGCCCCATTTTACCATGCGGGCTATGTAGATGGATTGCGCATCACTGAGGTTGCTCACGGATGTTCGGAAAAGTCCGTCCGCTATATCGGCAACGCCGATCAGCCCGTATGAGGATGTTATGCAGTGATTGACATATACCTCCAGTATTTCCTCCGGACTGTATCGAGACCGCAGAGCTGCTGCAAGGCGGATTTCCTGAATCTTACGATCAATATCGCGGGCCACATACCGCCGGCCCTGATTGTCCAGCTGGGAAACAAACATTTTTGCCACCTGCTGGGTCAGGCTGGAAGTTCCACGGGGAGTTGTGAGTGAGCCGCTTTTGATGGTTTCAAGGGCTGCAACCAGGATGGAACGGATAAAGCTGTTGTATTCAAATCCGTAATTATTATCGTAGAAATTCCTGTCCTCTGTAACAATCAGGGCTGTTTTCAGAGTTTGCGGCAGGGAGTCGTAGGGGGCACGCTTGTGGTTTGTCTGTATGTTGGCAATGTTACGGTCATTACGATCACGTATGGTAATGGTATTGGTGTAGTGCGGTATGCGATTGAGTTTTTCAACTACGCTGATGGAAGGGTATTCTTCCAGTGGTATTCCTTCCACAGGAGTAAGTGCCCGCTGTGGCTTTTTCCCCGTTATTTGATTTACTTTCTTATGTAACTGGTCTTCGTAGGCGATATCGCGCCAGGCAGCACCAAAATCTGTTGACAAAAGCCCTTTTTTGTCCATGGCGTTGAGCTTCTCTCCCCAGTAATCGGCATAGGAGTGAATGAAGATATGGCCGGCAATATAGAGCACGAAAGGAAACAGCACACTGCATATCACAAAAATCAAAAAAATTCTGCTGAGTTTTTTTCTATTCATAGTTCCCGCTAAGTTTACCCGTTACGGTACTAAATATAAACTATTTTATGGACAAAGAATAATAAGCTACGAAGGTGTGCGTCCTGTGAGAAGTATATTTTTTGATGAAACAACAAAATTACCGGGAAAAAGCCTGGTGACCATGGGGAATTTTGACGGTATTCATCTGGGGCACCGGATGCTTTTGGAACGACTGGTTTCCAAGGCGTCTCTGGATCGTTTGACCTCCCTTGTGGTTACCTTTGAGCCTCATACACGGGAAGTTATCACCCATACTGCGGTGAAGCGTCTGACCACCCTGGAGGAAAAACAGGTTTTTATGGAAGCCATGGGGGTGGATGTTTTGGTGGTTATCACCTTTGATCAAACCATGGCGTCCCTTGAAAAAAGTTTTTTCATTGAGAATATCCTTCAGAGACAGCTCTCATGTGCCGGTATTATTATGGGGGAGAACCATGATTTCGGCAAAAAAAACAGAAATTCACAAAACGCCATACCTATTCACTGTGAAAAAAACGATTTTTACACCGTAAAGTTAAAGCTTTACCGGGAAAACGATATTGCTGCAAGCTCTACGGCCATTCGTACACATCTGGTGCGTGGTGAAGTGGAGAAAGCCTGTGATATGCTCGGACACCCGTATCTTATTCTTGCAAAGCGTACCCGCGGTGAGCGTCTCGGGACAAAATTGGGATTCCCCACGTTTAATTTTGTTCCGCCGCCTTCGCAGAAAGCAGTTCCACCCCCGGGGGTATATGCCGCAAGATTGGAGTACGGGGAAACGCGTCTTGTTGGTTGTCTCTACTTTGGAGCATGCCCGACTTTTCGCGAAAATAAACGGGGTGTCCGTTTTGAGTTTTATTCCCTGGAAGGCTTTGAAACAGAGCCATATATCGGTGAAAATACGCGGCTCTGGGTGTATGCAAGGATTCGGGAAGACAGGGGTTTTTCCTCTTCCGGAGCCTTGACAGAGCAGATACAACAGGATGTGAAAACGATACAAAACTATTTTTGGAAGGAATGATATGTCCATAACAACAGAAAAAAAAGCGGCTCTTGTTACAGAATTCGGTAACAATGAAAATGATACGGGTAACCCCGGTGTTCAGATTGCTATCCTTACGGAACGCATAAAAAATCTTACCACCCATGTAAAGGCGAATAAGAAGGATTTCTCCACGCGTCGAAGCCTGATGATTCTTATCGGTAAGCGTAAGCGTTTGATGAAGTATCTTCGTGAGCAGAATCTTGATGCATATCGTGAGCTTATCGCCCGTCTGGGTCTGAAAAAGTAATGTGCCCGCAGGCAGAAACGGAACGCGTGTCTGATTCTGCCTTTTAATCGGTTCAGTTATCAGCAGTATGTAATACGAAAAGGCGGCATGATTGGCTCCAAATTCACCATTGTCTTCCTCTCTTGAGGATTATCTTGAGGTAATTCACGAATTGGTGGAAGTGGGTTCTGTTGCACGGGTAAAGGATATTTCCGATCGCCTTAGGGTAAAACGTTCTTCCGTGACAGTTGCTCTGCGTAATCTTTCTGAAAAGGGATTGGTGAATTATTCTCCCTATTCAGTCATTACCTTGACGTCCAGAGGCGAAACAGTGGCAAAGTGCATCACCTGCAAACATACTGCCCTGTATATGTTTCTTCATGATATTCTCGGTGTGACCGGTGAAGAAGCAGAAAATATAGCCTGTAAGCTTGAACACGGATTTGAAAGTTCTGCATTTATTCGGTTTCGTGCGTTTCTGGATATTGTCCGCAAAACCTGGGATATGGATGAACTTCATAAGCAGATTGATGCGGAAAGTCAACATGATCTGGAGGATTGCGGTTGCGGCTCAGAGGTTCGAAACGATTTGCGGCCTCATCTCTGCACCCTGCATGATTGTACGGTTGGTTCTTCCGGTGTGGTGAATAAAATATTACTGTCACACAGTGATAGGAATATACTTGCAGAAATGGGGCTTGTTGTCGGCAGCAGGGTGGAGATCCTGGATAAAACGGGCAGAGATGGTGTGTTCACCCTGGGAACGGAGGATATGAAGTGTACCGTTGATTCCCATAAGGCTCAGCATATCCTTCTTGACATGCACTGAGTATGAACGCCCCATTTTTTTCAGTCATTATTCCCGTGTATAACCGAAAGCAGCTCTGCAAAAAAGCTGTGCACTCGGTTGTATCTCAAACCTTTTCGGATTATGAACTGATAATTGTGGACGATGCCTCCACGGACGGGCTTTCAGAAAACTTTCTTTTTGACGGTAGCCTGCGGTCCCGCTGTTCCTACTATCGTCTCGCCCAAAACCGGGGAGTATCTGCCGCCCGGAATTTCGGTATATGCAGAGCACGCGGTACATGGCTTGCTTTTTTGGACAGCGATGATCTGTGGCATACAAAAAAACTTGAGCTGCAATATAATAAATGTATGGAGGCCCCCGGCTTCCGCATTCATCAGACACGGGAAATCTGGATTCGACGCGGCATACGTGTGAATCCTCCTAAAAAATGTGAAAAATATGAAGGCGAGCTTTTTTTCGATTCCCTTCAGCGGTGCATGATAACCCCTTCCTCGGTTGTTCTTCATACCTCGCTGATTGAACAATACGGCAATTTCAACGAGTCCTTCCCTGCATGCGAAGATTATGATCTCTGGTTGCGTATTACTGCTCGGGAGCAGGTCGGGCTGGTTGATGAGTATCTTCTTACCCGATACGGTGGGCACAGCGATCAGCTCTCCCGCACAATGACGGTTCCTGACAGATATCGTGTACAGGCACTCTTCACTCTTCTGCAGCAGCAACTTTCCCCTGAAAAAGAATATGCAGCCCGAAAAGTCCTGGAGAAGAAGTTATCGATTCTTCTGCAGGGAGCAAAAAAACGGAAAAGACAGGATGATATTTCCTACTATAGAAAACTATATACTATTTTGTAGAGTTACGAAAGTGCATAAAACTATATTCATGGTATTCTGAGAGGTGAAAATTTAACGTGGTACGCCTGCTATGTCTATGATATTTTTGGGACGACAGCCGATATTTGATACATCCATAGCAATTTATGGATATGAGCTTCTGTATCGTTCCAGCAATGTGAACCGCGCAGACTTCCTCAATGGAAACCGTGCCACCTCCAGTGTTTTGGTTAATTCTTTTTTTGAATTCGGTCTCCAGAATATTGTCGGTTCCTATCGGGCATTTATCAATATGCCTCGCGATTTTATTGTTGGTACCTATGAGATACCGATTGATTCTGAGAATATCGTCCTGGAAATTCTTGAGGACATTACCTTTGATGATGAAATAGCAGAGTCGTTGAAACGGCTTTCCCGGAGGGGGTTTACCCTGTGTCTGGATGATTTTATTATGCCCGATTCCCTGGACAGTCCTTTTCTTGACTATGTGCATATGGTCAAACTTGAGCTGCCTGCGTATACCCGTGAAAAACTCAGGGAAACCACGGCTTTTCTGAAGACAAAAAATATCAGAATAATTGCGGAGAAAGTGGAAACGCGGAAGGATTTTGAAATGTGCCGCGAAGCGGGGTGCGATTTTTTTCAGGGATATTTTTTCTGTCGTCCCAATATTATCAAAACAACACGTATTCCCAAAAACAAACTCGCCATTATCCGCTTAATAAAAAAGGTACACGATCCTTCCGTTTCTTTTCAGGAGCTGGAAGAGCTTATTTCCCAGGATGTTACCCTGTCATACCGCATTCTCAAATATATTAATTCAGCTATGTTTTCTCTTCGTTCCCGAATCAACTCGATCAAACGGGCCTTGTCATACATTGGTCTGAATAAGCTGAAACAATGGATTTATATTATGTCCATTGCGGATATTTCCGACGATATAAGTATTATTTCAATTATAGAAACGTCCATGGTACGTTCCCGGATGTGTGAGCTTGTGGCGCAGAGTTCAAGCCGGGAAAGTCCCAGCCTTTTTTCAACGGTGGGGCTTTTCTCAACCCTTGATGCCGTGGTGGGGTCTTCCATGGAGGAAGTACTGAAGGAATTGCCCTTTTCCGATGAAATCAATAACGCCCTTCTGTACAGATCCGGTGAGCTTGGGGAAGTTTTGAAGGTTGCCATACTTATGGAAGAAGGAAATGTGGATGAGGCAGGGTATAAAAATATTTCTTCAAAAAAACTGGGTGAACTTTATATTGATGCCATTAAATGGGTAAACAAAAATATGAATGAGATTTTCGGATAGATCATTACATGTCCTTCAAAAAGTCCAGGAAAGAGAAGTGCAATGAAAAAAGATGTTAATGTACTGGTTATTGATGATGATAGTCTTTCACGCACGGTTTTGCGTGAGGCTTTGAATTCCTATTTCCGCGTTGATGCCGCTGAGGATATTGCCACTGCCCTTGATTATATTGATACGCGGGAGTACGCAGTTGTTATAACAGATCTGGTTCTTGATACCGCAACTGGTATAGATATTGCCCGCTATGTCGTATCCCGGGATCTCGCCACGGAAGTGATAATTGTAACGGGGTACGATTCAGTGGAGACTGTTCGTGAAGCGGCAAATATCGGTGTAAACCATTATCTTACAAAACCACTCAATACCTTTGAGCTGAGAATGCTCGTGGAACAGTCCTATTACACCTATATTTTTAATCGCATGTCCCGCCGCATTTCAGAAGACAGCAATACCTCTTCTTCCAGTACCCTGCAGCATTATTTCAGGCGAGCCCTTCATTTTTATAATATTCAACGTCAGATGAGCCGTATTTCAAATATTGATGATGCTCTGCGGCTGTTCTTTGCGCTTTTTGAAGTTTATGAGGGATTTAATTCTGCAGTGGTCGTACTTCGCGAGGAAGCAGGATACGGAGTGTATTATTTCGGGGATTATCCACAGGAAGAGCTTTATCACCTGATAAAAACACGGATATCAGCTGATCTTGCTGCCTGTATAGCCCTTCCTCAAAAAGAACTGACCCTGCAGCAACTGACATTTTACCGTCTGGGCGGAGACTCCCGGGTGGAATCCTTTTCCGATAAAAACACACTCTATTCCCCCTTAACCGGTATGGGTAGTTCCATTGGCATATCCGGGGTTTTCGGGGACGGGATTTGCGATAATACAGAGCTGCTACAGCATTTTTTCACTGCTCTGCCTGTGCTTACTCCCGTATTACATCGTATTTACCTTGAACGCAAGGTTCAGAAGCAGGCAAAGACAGACAATCTTACGGATATTGGTAATCGTCGTATGTTTGAAGAAATCTTCCTTCGTGAAATTAAGCGTCTTGAGCGGTATAAGGGGGATTTGGCGGTGATTATGGTTGATCTTGATAATTTTAAGCGTATTAACGATACCTACGGTCATATCACGGGGGATAATATTCTCCGGGATTTTGTTGCAAAAGTCAACAGTATCGTTCGCGGTTCAGATATTTTCTGCCGCTATGGCGGGGAGGAGTTTGTCCTTATATTGCCCGAGACAGGGCGAAGCGGAGCGGTTCTTCTTGCGGAGCGGATGCGGGCAATCATTGCCGACGGTGCGTATATCGAAAATCATTCGAGAATTGAATATACCGTAAGTATGGGTGTTGCATGCGTCAATTATCAGTATTTGAAAGATAACGGTGTCACCGGTCCCCTAACTCAAAGAATCATTCGTTCTGCCGATGAAGCATTGTATCGGGCGAAGGAAAATGGTAAAAACCGTGTAGAGGCGGGCAGTGATTTTACTGATGAAGGGTAAGTCTTGAAGCACCTGTATATTCATGTCGGGGAAGATTCCATCGGCCTTTCCGCAGCGCGGGAAAAGTTGATTTCCACTGCACAAAGCACCCATGGGGATTTTCACCATATCTCCTACGATGATACTGATGGTGATTTGGATTCCTATCTTTCCGATATGGTTTCCCCCACTCTGTTTGGAGACTTTCGATTTTTCCATATTCGACATATTGAAACATTTTCAGCCCGGGACATACAGAAAATCAGCTCCTATCTGCAAAGTGCTGATGAGAATTCCATCGTGCTGTTGGAATATTTCGGCATGCCGAAAAAAGGTTTTCCCGATTCCCTCGGGCTCTCAAAAGATGTATGCGTGTACAGAAAATTTGAAAAACCCAAAAAATATATGATGGGAAAATGGCTTGAAGATGCCGCTTCTGAGTATTTTAACCGTCCCATTGATACTGCTGCGGCAACTCTCCTTATCGAACATGCAAATTATGATCCTGATAAAATATACGGGGAATTGCAGAAGCTTGATACCTATCTGACCGATTCCGAGACCATTACACTTGATGCGGTAAAGAATATTACGGGAACCTCCGTGTCAGTAAAACCGGATGACCTTTGTGATTTAGCGGGGTTTCGCGACTGGAACCGCTGTCTGAAAGCTTTGCGGGATATTGAACTGCATAAGGAACATCCCCTTATGCTCTTTTTTACTTCCCTGGTGCGTCATTTCTGGATGCTCTATAAAATCAGGCTGTTTTCCCGGGAAAATAAAGAATTTGCCAATTCCTACTTTCGAAAAAAGTATCGTGAAAAGAACAGTGTTGCCGGAGATATTGCCATTGCTGCGGGGGTAATCACGCCAGACCAGCGTAATCGGGTCTACCCCTTTATTGTTAAACGCGGGATTATTAATCAGACAGCAAAGTATTCGGAAGATGAGATCAGAAATGCCCTGTGTCTGTTGGCTGATTTTGACAGACGAATGAAGCGGGGAGAAGTACGTATGGAATATTCTTCCTTTGCTGAGCTGTGTTTTCGTTTGGTTAAGCAGGATGAGGGTGCCCGGTGACCAGGTATTTTGCCCGTGTAGAGTATGATGGCGGTGCCTTTTGCGGCTGGCAGAAGCAGCCTGAAGTCACTACGGTTCAAGGGGAGATAGAACGTGCGTTTTCGACGATTTTCAGACAGGATATTTCGATTACGGGAGCGGGGCGGACCGATGCCGGTGTGCATGGAAGGGGGCAGGCATTTCATGTGGATCTTCCTCCGGTTTCGGATGGTGGTAGAATTGTTTATTCCCTGAATGCTCTTGTCGGACCTTCTATTGCAATCTATGATTTCAAACAAACATCTGATGCCTTTCATGCACGGTTTTCTGCCCGGGAGCGAACCTATTGCTACTACATTGCCACGCGGAAAATGCCTCTGTATCATAGATCATCCCTCTATGTTCCCTATTCCGTTGACTGGGGGTATTTTCAACGGCAATTGAACGCTCTTACGGGCAGACATGAGTATACCTCCTTTTGTTCCAGCGGTTGTTATACGGACAATCATTTCTGCACGATCCGGGACGCATTTGTGGAAGAGAGAGGTCGGAATCTGAAAGTGGTGACCATACGGGCGGATCGGTTTCTCTATAAAATGGTACGCACAATTATCGGCACCGCCCTTGACGGAGCGCGGGGCACGGCCGGATTGGAGTTTGCCCGGCTTCTGCAGAAAAAAGACAGAAATGCCGCGGGGACTACCGCCCCGGCTCAGGGGCTCGTATTGGAGCATGTGAGGTATGATGAGGTTTAAATTGCGTATGTATCAGATTGTTACGGTGTGTCTGATTTTTGTGTGTGGTCTTCTCATCGGAAAAAATTCCACTGCTTCCCGGCAAAAACCTGCGGTGGAAACTCCACAGAATGCCCGGGATTTTTCCACCGCATCGTATCGGGTACGCAACAGTGTAGTGGGGATTGTTGTTACGGGTATGGAAGTTATCCGTCGGGGGTATTATTATGATTACTTTCGCAATCGTTTTTTCCGTCGTGATTATCGTCAGTATATGGATGATGTGGAGAATATGGGGTCCGGAATAATCATTGACAGTTCGGGATATGTATTAACATCCTACCATGTGGTAAAGTGGGCAAAGGATCTTACCATCAGTCTTTCCGATGGAAATACCTATGAGGGTGAGCTTGTGGGGGTTGATTCCCTGAGTGATCTGGCGGTGGTGAAGATTCAGTCGGATGATGGGGGCTTCAGGCCTGCACGCTTTTCCGATTCAGACAGCCTGAAGGTTGGGCAATGGGCCCTGGCGCTGGGAAATCCTTTCCTTAATTTTTTTGAAAAATCGGATCCTACGGTTACAGTGGGTGTTATCAGTGCCTTAAATCGGAATTTCAGGCAGAGTGAATCCTCTTTTTATCATGATATGATACAGACCGATGCCGCCATAAATCCGGGGAATTCGGGAGGTCCGCTGATAAATGACCGCGGGGATGTTATTGGGGTCAATGCGTTCATATACACCGGAGAGGATGAGTCCCCCTCCGGCGGGTCTATCGGCATTGGTTTTGCGATCCCTTCCAATCGGGCCCTGAATGTAGCCCGGGAACTGATTGAATACGGAAAGCGTCGATATGTATATACGGGGATGATACTCTATGATGCACGGGATGATGCGAATCTTGAGCCCGGCGTATATATAAAATATACAGCTCCCATGGGGCCGGCGGCAGAGGCTGGTCTGAAGATTGGTGACCGTATCAATGCGGTGGACGGGCGACGGATTCATTCCCCCAGGGATTTGCGCGGAGTTCTGGTTCCGTATTTTCCCGGCGATACCATTTCAATATCGGTGCTTCGCGATGAAGAGATACAAAACTTTCCCTTAGTATTAGGAAATATGTAGCCCGGATTATATTTTAAAAACGTATGTTTCGAACAATAAGGGACAGGTATGGCGCGATTTATAAAAGAAAAACGTATATCAATTATACTGCTTGTTGTGTTTGTGGGGCTTCTTATTGGCGGTCTGTTAACACAATTGGTTTCTCTTCTGCCCGGTGGGGAACACAATGTGGTGCGAAATATTTTTACCACGAGTATACCACTTCGTTTGGGTAGCTTTGAAGACGGTTCTCTGAAATCATGGCTTTTTGATATTGGTGCCATGCAGATTCAGTTTGCATTTCAGCTCAAAATAAATATTCTTTCCATTGCCGGACTTGCAGCCTCCGTAACAATTTTCAGTAAATACAAGTAGAAAAACCGAGGAATATCCATGGCTTTTTTTGACAGACCTATAACATCAGTGGTGAATGATGTTGCAGCGGGTACGGTCAGCGCCCGCTCCATAACAGAGAGATCTCTTGCAGCAATAGCTGAAAAAAATGCTGATATCCGTGCTTTTGTTACAGTAACAGACAAAGAAGCGCGTGCCCGGGCAGATTTTATTGACAGTCTGTCAGAGGATGTACGTAGGAGTATGCCCTTGTGCGGTATCCCCATTGCAATAAAGGATAATATCTGTACCAAGGATATTCTGACAACCTGTTCGTCCCGTATGCTGCATAATTTTATTCCTCCCTATAATGCCACGGTTGTGGAAAAGCTTCTTGCGGCGGGGGCGGTTATTGTCGGTAAGGCAGCCCTGGATGAATTTGCCATGGGTTCAACCACGGAAACTGCCCAGACAGGGCCTGTTGCAAACCCCGTTGACGCGACACGGATTCCCGGTGGGTCCAGCGGTGGAAGTGCTGCAGCTGTGGCAGCAGATATGGTTCCCCTTGCCCTGGGTTCTGATACGGGTGGCTCCATTCGTCAGCCCGCTTCCCATTGCGGAGTGGTGGGTATGAAGCCGACCTACGGAATGGTTTCGCGATACGGCCTTATTGCCTTTGCGTCATCCCTGGATCAGATCGGCCCCATGGCCCACCGTGTGGATGATGCATCCCTGCTGCTTTCGGTTATCGCCGGTGCAGACAAAAAGGATTCAACCAATGCGGGGAGGGAATACCGCGGTTTTGCAGGACAGACACAGGATTTATCCGGAAAAGTAATCGGCATGCCCCGGCAGTATTTTACGGGAAATCTGTCTGCGGGGGTATCTCAGACAGTGCAGGAATTTGGTGATAGACTGGCTCAAAAAGGTGCAACCCTGCGTGAAATTTCACTTCCAAACGTATCTCATGCGATTGCAGCCTATTATGTGATTGCCACGGCTGAGGCATCTTCCAACCTTGCCCGGTTTGACGGAGTGAAATACGGGTATCGCTGTGAAGAGGCGACATCCCTTGATGATATGTATAAAAAGACACGGAGCCGTGGATTTGGTGAAGAGGTAAAACGACGCATTCTTCTGGGTACCTATGTGCTGAGTTCGGGATACTATGATGCGTACTATCTGAAAGCAGCCAGGGTGCGTACTCTCATTGCTGATGAGTTTTCCCGGGCATTTTCATCCTGCGATGCGATACTTTCCCCCGTAACACCGGCCCCGGCCTTTCCTCTGGGAGAAAAAATTACTGATCCTGTGGAATTATACCTCACCGATATCTATACCGTGTCTGCAAATCTGGCCGGTATTCCCGGTATCTCCGTTCCCGCCGGTACGGTTGACGGCCTGCCTGTTGGGGCACAATTGATGGCCCCCGACTGGAGCGAGGATGTGTTGTGCATGCTGGCGTCTTCTGTCTGCGATTAATAAAAAGCGGGTGTATGATTCATAGTGTTACTCTTTTGGGGTTGCTGTCAGTTTTTGTGCTGTCCGGTTGTGCAGTAATTGACAGCGATGCAGTACTTCCTTCACATGTAGAAAGGGTGGACCGAAAGGACTCTGTAGAGGCTGATCAATCCTTTCTGCTGGGAAGCAGTCCTCGTTATGAACACTCTGCAAACAGGGAAGATGTCCAGGATTCCGGTGATGGAGAAAATACAGGTACCACTCGTGATGTGGAAACCCGAAAACTTACCAGTACGGCGCGTTCCTATCTTGGCGTTCCCTACCGATACGGGGGAACAACCCGTCGGGGAATGGATTGTTCCGGTCTTGTGTACCGTGTGTACCGTGATCTGGGGTATGATTCCTTCCAACGGGTGTCATCCCAGTCCCTGTACCGTATGGGGCGTCGTACTCAACGGCATCGGCTTCAGCCGGGAGATCTCTGTTTTTTTTCTTCTTCCGGAAGAATAAATCACGTCGGTTTTTACATGGGTAATAATACCTTTATCCATGCCAGCAGTTCCCGTGGGGTAATCATCACTTCACTGGATGATCCGTATTGGAGCAAAAAAAGTGCCGGATTCAGAACACTTGATATTGAATAATGTCTGAGTCAGAAAATACCATTTCGTATTTGCCGCTGGTAATACGTATATTACTATAAGAGTACCAATTACTCAGAGGATACCATGAATAAGATTTTGTTATTGATCTTCAGTATATCTACAGTAGTGTATACCGCTCAACGGGTCGTTTCACGGGAACCGGGGCGTATTGTTGTGGAAATGACTTTCGACAGCGCCCGTATTGAATCCGGCCCCGATGAGGATCCGGTTCTTTCAATACCCAATGCGGGGGATCTGGTTATGACTCCGGACAGTGTACAGCTTCCCGCTGCATCCCTTAATCTTGCACTTCCCCATGAGCGCACAGTCGATATGGAACTGCGGGTACGTGAACGCGGTCGTATCACTCTTCCATCCCGTTTGCACAGAGGTGGCTCAACCTATTCATCCCTGCCTGCGGGAGCCCATATTGCGCCGGTATTGCATCGCAGTGTACGGGGGATAGATCTTCAGACATTATTAATCAGCCCCTTTCAATGGCAGGACGGAGCTGTTTCCGGCTCCTATATCCGCCGTGCGGAGATTGTCCTCACCTATGATCCCGTGGATCATCGTGTTTCTCCGGATGAAAGTGCGTACACTGATGTGGTACGTGCCTCGGTATTAAATCCCGATGAGATAAGCCGTTCAACATCTTCCCGCCGTAGGGCCGGAGCCGAGGAACGATCGTATATACGCCGGGATCAGGATGTTCTCTATTTTGAACACAGTCCTTCCAATGATATACGAAGTGAGGAAACCGCCGTTGAGAACTATGACGGTGTGTACCGGTTTACACCGGAGGATCTCCAGCCGCTGGGGAGCGATATATCCCTTACAGAGATAACCGTTCAGGCCTCCAATCGAACCGTGCACAGTGCGGAAACCCCGGAATTTTCTGACATCCCTGAATCTGTGGTTGATGTGCCCGTGGTGGTGCGGGATAAGAATAACGACGGTGTTTTTAACGGTGATGATGAGCTTCTTATCTATGCAGAGTCTGTTCACTACTGGTATTATGATGATGCTCTGAGCGATTGGTTTATGGAATTTAACGATTTTGACTACCGCCGTTTTTTCTGGATACACCGGGATACGGGTACCGTTATGGACACCTATTCACCGGATATGGAAACCGCGGATATATCCTATGAGTACGGCCGCGTCTATCGTCGTGTGCAGGAATCCCGCGCTCTGCGTACATTTCCACCCTTTACCACTTCAACGTCCCGCAAGTGGCGATGGCAGAGTATGAGTGCAAATAACAGCAGCTTTTCCCAAAGTCTCCGGGAACATCTGTTTACCCGCGGCACCGACTCCCTGGGTCTGCGATTTGGTGTATCAAACCGCAATATGGGACGGTTGGATCTTGAGTTGCATAATTCGCAGTGGACCAATGTATTTTGGCCTGTGGGTACCACCCGTTGGTATGAAATAGAAACCGGTGACGATGACATCTCTTTTGATCTTCAATATAATTCGGGGAATTACGTTGATATCCGGTTTTATGATCTCTATTATGATCGAAGTCTTGATTTTGAACAAAAACCGGGAATGGTGCATTTTTATTCCCGTCCCAGTGGTTTGACAAAGCTGCGTGCTGAATATACCGTGGATAACCTCCCCGGAGAATACTCCCTTATATTACGCAGTAACAGTGCAGACAATACCCTGGAGCTTGTTGACAGCACTGCCGAAGGCGGTGACATATCCTGGATGGATTATCTGGGGCGGGGTTTCAGCTATATCATAGCATCGGAAAGCACCTTTCGTACGGCTGAGCTCAAAAGCCCGCGTTACAGTGAGGGAGGGAGCACATATCGCATCGAATCCATTCACGGTGACAACGGTTCCTATGACAATATTATCCTGACCCACGAAAACTTTCTTACCTGGGCCGACTCCCTTGCCCGGCTGAAAAATGCTCAGGGAGTTTCCTCCGCTGTGGTAGTGGTGGATGATGTGTATCGTGAGTTCGGGGGCAGTCTTAATGAACCCGCGGCAATCCGTCATATGCTGCAGTATAAATTTGAAGACTGGGATAAACCCTCCTATCTGACACTCTTTGGTTACGGGCATTATGATTATAAAATGTATCGGGCTCCCGCCCGCTATGAAAGCTTTATTCCACCGTATATTAATGTGCAGGACAATGTTATTGAAGATTTTTATACATACCTGGATCCGGGGGAAAATGTAAATCTCAGTTCCACCGGTCGTAATACTCCCGATCTTTTTGTGGGTCGAATTCCCGTTCGCAGTGAAGCAGAAGCTGCTGCGTATATGAATAAACTTGAACATATGAATAGTTTGGGTCACGACAAAAGCGACTGGCGTAATCGCGTGTTGCTTGTTACCGATGATGATACTCAGCGGGGGGCACCGGAAAACCTTGATCACTGGCGGTCGTCCGATGTTGTTCTCGGGGTTATTGACAGTCTTGCTCCCACCCTGGATGTTCAGGAAATTAATCTTTTGGAATACCCCTTCAGCGGAGGGGGCTGGACAAAGCCCGAGGCACGTGCCCGTTTCCTTTCCGAACTAAACCGGGGTACCATGCTGGTGAATTTTATCGGTCACGGCAGTTATGAGCAGATTACCGATGAGGATCTTTTCTTTCGTTCCGATATTCCCCAGCTTGAAAACCGTGGGGAGTATTTTATCTTCACCTCCTTTTCCTGCGCGGTATCATTCTTTGATGATTACGAGCTGAACAATATGGGAATGGACATTGTTCTTGAGGAGGGGAGAGGTGCCGTTGTAAGTATCGCCAGTACCCGTGAAGCCTTTCATAATAATAACAGAAACTTCGGCCGGAATTTCTTTACACATTTTGTTTCTGCTGATAATGACTTTACTTCTGTCGGTGCAGCTTTGGGGCAGGGTAAAATGGGAGTGCCCTCCGTTGCCCGCTATGCCCTTTTCGGCGATCCCTCCTATGCTCCCTACACTCAAAGAAACCCATTGAATCTTTCCGTTGAAAACAGTGAATCCGAAGCAGTGGATGAAGCTGCTGTATTTGATGATATCACTGTTTCTGCAGGGTTGCCTGCAGATATGATGGTTCCCGGCGGTGATGACAGTACCTATTATACGGTTATTATTCAAAATCCCACCCGCCGGGACGTAGAACGAAAGGACCTGGAAAGTGCACCTTCGGATAAAATGAGAACCTACGATCTTCCCGGCGAAATTATTTATTCCAGCGGTCTTCACGGGTTTACCGGACGGAAGTTCTCTCATACTCTACAGATCCCCCGGTCCATTGCACAGGATACTGCGGGGGCACATATCCGGGCCTATGTATGGAACGGCGAGAACTCTTCAATTGCCGCAGGATATATGGACAGTCTTACAATCAGCGGAATAAATTATGATCAGATTGATACCTCCGATACGGGCGGTCCGTCCATAGCGGTGCGTAAACGTCCGGAAAGAAAGGATGATACTGCCGCAGTGTCGACGGGTGAATTTACCGATGCACCGGGACGAATTGTTGTTGATGGTTTTTTCGCTGATACTTCCAATCCAATTATCGGAGGAGATACCCTGGAGACAATTCAGAATTTCATATCCCTGGAAATACTTCTGCGTGACAGTTCCGGTATCGATTATTTCTATAATAAGCCCGGTGAAGGAATCAGTGTTGAAATTGAGGGAGTGTTGCCCCTGCGTAATCTCAATGAGGAGTTTCAGCCCCTGGAAGGAAATCTTTCCGGGGTGGTTAATCTTTTTATTCCCCGCAGCAGCGTAGCGCGCAACGGAGAATATACACTGACGGTATCCGCTTCGGATGTTTTGGGTAATCGGAAGAAGAAATCCTATATTCTGGATATTACCTCCCTTGATGATGCTGTGTATGATATGGGTGAAGTTTTTGCCTATCCCTCACCGGTGCATATGGGAAAAACCACCCGGTTCTGGTTTAACGAGCCGGATATTACGGTGAACCGCGCCACCCTTAAGATTTTTACACTGGACGGCCAGCCGGTGCGGACGTTTCGGGATGTACGCCCCGGTGTATCCTGGGATTTACGGGATCAGGCGGGGAATCCCCTGTCCCCCAATGTCTATCTCTATCGGCTCTATGTGGAGCGGTATGGACGCTCACAGGGCGGACGTTTTTTTGAGGAGGAGAACAGGGAGACGGTTAAAAGTCCCATTAAAAAGATGATTATCTATCCCCCGCGGTAGCTTTTTTATTTCGACGTTGGGCAATAAAATCTTTGCAGGTCTCTGTGTGTGCATTTAATATGCAGCGGAGTGGGATTCCTTCCTTTTCCGTCCGTTTTTCCATGGGGCCCGTTTTGCCAACCTCCGCTGCCGTATGGGCATCGCTGTTTATAACAACAGGGCAATTGAATTTTTTTACAGACCTCAGAAGCGCTGTCATGTTTTTTTCCGGCAT
The DNA here is from genome assembly GCA_051745755.1 of Fibrobacterota bacterium. Taxonomy (GTDB): domain Bacteria; phylum Fibrobacterota; class Chitinivibrionia; order Chitinivibrionales; family Chitinivibrionaceae; genus Chitinivibrio. The sequence goes on along the minus strand of JBNJEI010000004.1, from coordinate 15,634 downwards.
TTTGCCGGAGACAAGTTTGGAGTTATTCAGCTCAAGAGCAACGCCGTAATGCGCTGCCGCTTCTGCTGCTGTATCTGTACATATTGGATATTCCGGCAGATTTGGGTGACTGATAATATCAACGGCCGGGGTATTCTTCATAAGACGAATAAGCATGTCTGTATAGGTTTTTTGTGACTGCCCGTCCGGGATGATATCATGAAATCCGGCCAGAATAATGTCAAACTTCATACTGTCATTTTCAGTAATGTCAATATCCCCGTCAGGAGAGAGTATATTTGCTTCAACTCCTTTATAGAGTATAATTTCGGGATCCAGGGTATGCAGTCGGCTGAGAAATGTGGGCGGAAAAACACCTTTTTGCGCAGGACCGTGGTCTGTAATGGCCAGACCGGCGAGACCGGCTTTTTTTGCGGCGTTTACAAGTTCAATATAGGTATGCATTCCGCACAGAGAGTAGGAGCTATGGGTATGAAGATCTACGGCTATCATTTGGTTTCGTCCTGATGTTTTTCTATCTTACTGTGTTGAAATATATGTTGTGTACATATATTAAAGGCCGCCATTGCGGCGGCCTGTATTACTATTATTTTATTTGTATCTGCCGTGGTTTCTTTTCCTCCTCCTTTTGGAGAGTTATGGAGAGTACTCCCGCATCCATTGAGGCGGAAATATGAGAGGAATCAACATCCTCGGGAAGACGGAATTCCCTGCGGAATTCTCCCCGTGCCCGTTCTGCATAATGATAGCCGGAGGTCTTTCTGGAAGCGGATTCATCTTTTCGTTCTCCGGAAATTGTCAGTATTCCCCGTTCAGCTGTAATGGTTATATCATTTTTATTCAGCCCGGGAACATCCATAAGGATATGATAGGTGTCAGTATCTTCATGAATATCAACGGGGGGATGGAAAGAACGTGAAGGGCTACTGTATCCTTCTGAAAGGACAGTGTCAACCAGGGATGTCAGTGGATTTTGATAATGTGTTACAGCATTCATAGGAACCTCATCTTTTTAATGGTAATAGTGACACAATCCCAAAGCAACAGCCATGCCAAAAATGCCGATTCCGTATCTAAGGGGTGGATCATAGATATTCGCGTTACAAAAAGAAACTTCTGTTACAATTTGTAACGGTTTGTGTCCGTATTTGAAGCACTGTATATGGTGATTATTAGATATGGATGTACCACCAGGTCTTTTTCACTGTCATCATGTCCGGGAATCATGTTTTGTCTGCGCGAATCATATATTTTTCTCCTGAAAGGTTATTTTAAAGAGGTTTTCATGCCCGAAAAAAAAGTCACTCCCATGATGAATCAATACAACAGAATAAAAGCTGAGAATCCCGGGGTTATGCTTCTTTTCAGGCTGGGTGATTTTTATGAGATGTTTGGTGAAGACGCGAAGATTGCCGCCAACATACTTGGTATAACCCTTACAAAACGAAATCATGGTGGAGGTACAGACACTCCTCTGGCGGGATTTCCCCATCATGCCCTGGATCGTTATGCCCATAAGCTTGTTCGGGCGGGATATCGGATTGCCGTATGTGAACAGACCGAAGATCCCAAAACCGCAAAAGGGGTTGTAAAACGTGATGTGGTGGAAATTGTCAGTGCCGGTACGGGCATGGATGATGCGTATATTGAGGAGCGAAGTAATAATTATATTCTCTCACTGTTTCCCCGTAAAAAGAAGATTGCCTATGCACTCTGTGATATTTCCACGGGTGAATTTTACAGTGACGAGATACCTGCTGATTCCCTTGAGGAGGAAATTACCCGGGTAAATCCTTCAGAAATAGTCTATCCTCAAAATTTTGCCGAAACGCAGGAATACACACAGCTTGCCCAGACCTATCCCCGGGTGGCGTATACCCCCGTTGATATGGCACGGTGTACGAAAAAAGAGGCGGAGCGTATTCTCACCGGGCATTTCTCAGTGCAGTCCATTGAAAGCCTTGGTTTTGAAGATCGTGAACTCTCTCTTATTGCCTCAGCAATGCTGCTGGGGTATTTGCGTGATATGAAGAAAAGCCCCCTTCGACATATTGTTTCTATCGAATTGGGCGGAACAAAAAACAGAGCTCAGCTTGATTCTGCCACCATACGAAATCTTGAAATTATTCGTCCCCTTCATTCAGATGAGAGTGGAGGAACCCTGATTTCAGTTTTGGATAAAACTGTCACAGTTCTGGGCTCACGAATGCTGAAACGGTGGCTGGTTCGCCCGCTTCTGAATAATACAGAGATTGCTCTTCGCCTGGATGCCGTACAATGGTTTAAGGATTCTCTTTTTGTCTGCACGGATCTGCGCAGACAGCTGCGGCAGATAAGTGATTTGGAGCGGGGGATGACACGGGTTGCCATGGGGCGTGCCAATGCGCGGGATATAGCGGGATTAGGGGTTTCTCTGCATCAGTTTGCACCCATACAGAATATTTTGCGGGATTGTCCCAGTCGTGCCGTGCGTACTTCCCTTGATGCCCTGAATGGGTTTGACGATCTTATCCGGGATATTGACCAAACGCTTCAGAAGGATCCTCCCAATTCCCTCCGTGACGGAGGGCTTATTCGCGATGGAGTAAGTGCCGAGCTTGATTCATACCGTGATGCAGCACATAACGGAAAAGAATGGATTGCAAAACTTCAGCAGGATGAACGGAAGAAGACCGGGATTGATTCTCTCAAAATCGGCTTTAACAAGGTGTTTGGCTATTATATTGAGGTATCGCGGGTGAATATCTCAAAGGTACCCGATTCCTACATGCGGAAACAGACCCTGGCAAATTCTGAGCGGTATATTACGCCGGAACTCAAGGAGGTTGAAGATACAGTGCTTGCCGCCGAAGAAAAACTTGGTGATCTGGAATATTCACTTTTTACGGCACTCAGGGAGCGGGTCTCTGCCTATTGTGAAAAAATGCAGCGGGCGGCCAATTCCATCGCTGCCATTGATATTTTTTCAACCCTTGGGAAACTTGCCATGGATAATGAATACTGCCGCCCTGAAATTATGAATACACGCGATTTATATATTGAAGAAGGGCGACACCCCGTGGTGGAACAGATGACGGAAGAGCCCTTTGTACCCAATACTACAGATTTTGTGGAGGATAAAAAACAGCTTTTTGTTATAACCGGGCCGAATATGGCAGGGAAATCAACCTACCTGCGGCAAAATGCCCTTATTGCTCTTATGGCACAGGTTGGATCCTTTGTACCGGCGTCACGTGCAAAAATCGGTCTGGTGGACAGATTTTTTACCCGCATCGGTGCATCGGACCGTCTTGCGAAGGGGCAAAGTACTTTTATGGTTGAAATGATTGAGGTTGCCAATATTCTTCATAACGCCACGGACCGCAGCCTGGTCCTGCTTGATGAAGTGGGGCGCGGGACGTCAACCTTTGACGGAATAAGTATTGCCTGGGCAGTTGCCGAATATATTCACAACGAAAAAAGAAGAAGGGCCCGCACTTTGTTTGCCACCCATTACCACGAACTTACGGAGCTTGAATCCCTCCATGAGCGGGTATACAATCTTCATATTTCAGTGACTGAACATGAGGGCAGGGTTATTTTCCTGCGAAAGATAAAAGAGGGGAGCAGTTCCCATTCCTATGGTATTGAAGTTGCCTCCATTGCCGGACTTCCCCGTGCAGTTACAGATAGATCCCGCGAAATTATGCATAATCTTGAAGGAATGGAGTTTGACAGGGAGAATCAGCCCAGACTGGCCCGGGGAAATCTTCAGTCGCTCAGTGCTGCCGCAGAGGATAGACATGATATTCAGCTGGATATTTTTGCAGAGCAGAATAGTGGTGAAAGTGCCGTGGAAGCTGCACTGCAGGATGTGGATATTCATAATATAACCCCCCTTGAAGCACTCAATACATTGTCACAGCTTCAGTCACTGTTATAATTCGGTGAGATTATAGCGCTTCATCCATCGCCACAGAGTGCTGCGGTTCACATTGAAATGGTCCGCTACGCGTGATTTATTGCCATTGTAGAGTTCCAGCGCTTCAAGAATATCTGCCTTTTCCGGTTTTTTTGATTTTCCCTGTGAAGAGGAGGGAATTGTATCCGGGCCGCGATATACTGATCTTCGTATATCCATGGGAATGTTAAATATATCAATCATATCCTTCTGGCAGGTTACAAAGGCATGTTCAATGGCATTCTCCAATTCCCGAACATTTCCCTTCCATGGATGGGAGTACAGAAAATCCCAGGTGTTATCCGTTATTCCCGTAATATTCTTTCCGGTTTGTGAATTAAACTTTTCTATAAAGTGGTTTGTCAGAAAAGGTATGTCATCTGTCCGTTCACGCAGGGGAGGGATATAAATGGGAAAGACATTGAGTCGGTAATAAAAATCCTCACGTATTTTCTCTTCACGGACAAGGGCTTTAATATCACGGTTTGTAGCGGAAATTATGCGTACATCTGATTTTCGTGTCGTATGATCCCCCACGCGTTCATACTCTTTTTCCTGCATAAACCGAAGAAGCTTTACCTGTATGAGGGGTGAAATATCACCGATTTCATCAAGAAAGAGTGTACCGCCCTGAGCACTTTCAATACGACCGACCTTATCACGAATGGCCCCCGTGAATGATCCTTTGACATGGCCGAAGAGCTCGCTCTCAAGGAGGTTTTCCGGTAAGGCGGAACAGTTTACCGCTACAAAGGGCTTATGGCGTCGTTCACTGTTTTTGTGTATCGCCTTGGCAACCAGTTCCTTCCCCGTACCGCTTTCACCCTGAATAATAGTGTTGGCAAGGGAATCGGCTGCCAGATTAATCTGATAAAACACACGCTGCATGGCACGGCTTTTTCCGATCAGGTCCGGCATTTCAACGGCGGAGGAATTGTGTAGTTTTTCTTCCAGCTCACGGATTCGGTCTTCCTTTGCCCGCTGCTGCGACATATCGGTGATTGTTTCCACGGCTCCTGCAATTGCTCCGTTTTTCCAAATGACCCGCCCGCTTTTGCGAATGGGAATACGTCTGCCGTCGGCGTGTTGAATCTCGCATTCCGCATTGGTGATATTTCCGTTTTCAAAGAGTCCGCAATCTTCCCTGTTACTGCATCGGAGTATTGCACAGGCCGTATTGCCAAGTATTTCCTCCTTGGAATACCCGCTTATGATTTCGCAGCTTTTGTTGCAGTAGCGGACAATACTGTCTGAGTCAACAAGTATAACAGCTTCTGCCATGGTTTCCAGAACCAGGCGAAGGCAGTCACCGGACATCTGGTTGTCAGAGAATACGCAGTCCATCTATATCCCTTTGTATGTGGATTTGAAGTTCATTGTAAGTACGTGGATTGGCTTTTTTTATGCTGATATATAATCAGTGAGATGCCCAGAAGTATCATAAGCATACTGAATGTTTGTCCCCGGGACAGATTTATGAAATTCAGACCGAGATGGGAATCGGGTTCCCGAAAAAATTCCGCGATAAACCGGGCAATTCCGTACCCGGCGATATAGAGTGCAACCATTTTATCCCGGAAGTAATCCTTTTTGCGGAGAAGTGTCAGAACACCAAACAGAAGAAGACCTTCCAAAAAAGCTTCGTATAATTGAGACGGATGCCGGAGGAGTGAATCAGGGTCATTGGGAAACACCATCCCGATCCATGCATCGGTGGGTCGTCCATAGAGCTCGCCATTGAGAAAATTCCCGATGCGCCCCCAGGTATAGCCCAGGGGAAATGCATAGGCAATAATATTCATGGTTCTCATATAGGGGAGTTTTTCTTTTCGTATATATATCCAGGTGGAAATAATTACACCGATCAGACCGCCGTGAAATGACATTCCCGAAATGCCCACAAATTCCCCGTTTCGCAGGGGCATAAATATTTCCATGGGGTTTTCCGCGTAGTGCGGGAAATTATAAAAGAGTACATAGCCCAAACGGGCACCGATGAGCACACCGAGTATACCGTAAAAAAGCAGGTCTTCAAATTGCTTATTTGTAAAGGGCAGGTGCTCCTTTTTCTGCAGGTGCTTTATAACAAGGTATGTTGTGAGAAATACCATAATATAGGAAAGCCCGTAAAATTGAATGGGAAATCCACCTCCGCCGGGGTTGCTGCCCAGGGTTATAAAGGGATCACCCCCGATGGTCAGGAAGGTTGGGTCGATTTTTGAAGGCAGAGTATTCCACCAGGTATATGAATCCATAACTATCCTTTTTTATGAAAAATATCTTTTTGAGGAGATAAATGCGCTTAAATCTTTTTTTTCCTGAGAAATGCTGTTTGTGGAAAAATCAATCAGAGGTCATTCTTCATGGCAGGACAAAAATGCGGTGCCGAGGGACAGTAAAAATCCGCGTGGAGCATTTCCGCAAGTTTTTTTCCTGCCCGCCAGGGCAGAATCCGGTCTTTTTTGCCGTGACAGATCATTGAGATCCTATTGACTTCAGGAAGATCTGATATATACACCTGTTCAAGAAAGCACAGTCCTTCATATAATACCTGCTCTGTATAGCCGGGGAGCGGCTCTTCGGCCATACCGGCAGACGCATAGAAATTTTTCAGTGTTTGGTCCCGATTTGTGCGTATGGTGTCTTTCATCCTTGCCAAAAGCTGTGGTTTTGTTCCGGGGAGGCCCGGACGCTGAAGAAAACTCTGACCTGCAGAATAGAGACGAATCCCGTGAAAGGGTAGTTTTTTTGCAGCAGCCAGAGCCACAAAGGCTCCGCTTGACCAGGCGATAAGGGTTGTTTGATCTGAGGCATATGGTGTGAGGCTGTCACATACGATATCCTCCCATGCGGGCACCAGTCTTTCTCCCGTAAGGAGCCGGGGGAGAAATGCCGTGGTATCAAAAAACTCCGTTTTTTCAGATAAAAAGGGCCCGCATCGATCCCGGTCCACAGCCCAGCCGGATAAAAACAGTATCCGTTTCATTGGAAAAACGCCCCGGTGGAATGTATAAGACCCTGCAATTGTTTCTGCGTTACCGCACTGTGTAATGAGATTCGTATGCGGGCCTGGTTTTGAGGAACCGTAGGGGGACGAATGGCGGGTACAATAAAATTATTATTTTGTAAATGTTGGGAGAGCGCCTGTGCGGATTCATTACTGCCCGTAATCAGGGGAATAATATGTGTGGTTGAACCACCAATATTGTACCCCTGTTTCTGCAGAACTGTGCGGAGAAATGCGGCATTTTCATGAAGATCTGCAGCGTGCTGCGGGTGGTCCTGTATAAATGCAAGAGCGGCACTGTTCCAGCGCAGAACCGATTCGGGAAGTGCCGTTGAAAAAATCAGGCTACGGGCGGTATTGACCAGAAACTGCTTTATAGCTGCTGAGCAGCACACAAAACCGCCAAGCCCCGCAAGGGCTTTGCTGAATGTTCCCACATGGATATCGATGCGATCTGATACGCCCTGGTCTGAGGCTATGCCCCGTCCCGCCCCTCCATAGACTCCTGTTGCATGGGCTTCGTCAATAATTGTGAGTGCCCCGTATGTGTGTGCAAGGTTAACCACGGCGTGAAGGTCAGCCCTATCTCCGTCCATGCTGAAGAGGGAGTCGGTGATGATAATTTTTCCCGGTTTGCGGCTTTTCTTCAGGCGGCTTTCAAGATCATCGTAGTTTTTGTGAGCAAAGCGGGTCAGCTTTGATCGGGACAGCAGAATTCCGTCAATGATGGATGCATGGTTGAGACGATCGGAAAAAACTTCAATATCCTTTCCTCCCAGGGCCTGGAGAACTCCGATGTTTGCTGCATAGCCGGAATTGAATATTAGTGCGTCTTCACAGCGTTTCCAGTGTGCGAGATCTGCTTCCAGCTGATCAAAAAGAGGAGATGCCGTGTGTACCAGGCGAGATGCAAGATTTCCCGAGAAGCGTGCAATGGCATGTTTACATGTACTATGCAGAATATGCTCCCTTTCAAGGGCGAGATAGCTGTTTGTAGACAGATCTGTAATCCCGCATGGGGAGAAGGGCGGCAGTCTCCGCATCTGCTGTTTTTTCTGCAGACTTTTGCATGCCGCAGCTGTTTTTTTAAGCCAGAATCTATTCATTTTGCAGGAGGATGGTTATATATGAGTAGGTGTTTTTGATTGTCCCGGATTTCTGGAGTGCTCCGTATTCCCGAATAAACCGGGTGAGCTTTCCCGGCGATAATCTTTTTCCGAAATGCCCCGTGGCGCCGATTCTGGATATTGCCTGCAGGGCATGTTTAGGGGTGTCAAACTCTTCCGTATAGGTGTGAGTACCGTATGACAGTATTCTGCAGGGAAGTGAATCCGTTGTATGCCTAAGCTCTTCCCGTGTCAGATAGGTTGCCGGTGAGGGAATATTGTAGCGTTGTTGTGCCCTTCGCAGAGGGAGAAGCGTATGTGAGTCCAGAATGTTTATTGCAAGCACTCCATTGCGTTTGAGGAGACTTACGGCGTTTTGAATTGTCTCTTTGGGGGATCTGGCCCAGTGAAGAGCGGTGGAGCTCATTATCAGGGAAAAACTCTTTTGGCGAAAGGGCAGAGTGTCCATGGAGCCGCGTATATTCTGTCCCGGTGATACGTGCTGTGCATACTCAAGGGATGCCTGGGCTGTATCAAGATTGTATATGTGTTCCGAATTCAGGTATTGTGCCATGATTGCCGGCCCGCTGCCAATATCCAGCCAGGGCCCGGAGGGGACTTTGTCCCGGTATTCATATATTCTTCTGCACAGGAGCCGTGCTGCTTTTTTCTGTGTTTTTGCATGGCGCGTATAGGGATGGACCTTGGAGGAAAACCCCTGTGAAAGATGTGTGTCCTTGATATCCATTTCAGAACGTCTCCTTACACAGAAGACGGGGTGCCTTATTTCTCAGCCATTTCTGCCATGAATCATACTGGCGAAAACCTTTTTCCTGTTTTTTAAAATCTCTGTGATGAACCCTGCGGCGACCGTTCTTTATGATCGGCGGGCAGGCGATATGGAGCATTTCGTGATAGGTAACGGCCCGCACTGCATACGACGGTACTGAGGGATGGTTGTACAGGCCTGCAATGGTGATGAGATTGCGGATTGTGCCGTGCTCGTCCTGTATCTGTGTGTGATAGGATGTTTTACTGCCAAAACGGCCCCAGCGCATATAAGAGGAAAGACTGGCGGAAAAGTACTCTCTGTTCAGGCTGTCAAAAATATCATATAAGTCAAACTGTGTACCCGCGGCAGCATAATATTTTTTCTGCGGAGAATGGACTATCCGGTATCTGGCCAGAGTATTTGTCTGTGTCAGATGCTGCCATATTTCATGTTCAATACTCTTTACTGATCTTCGTGTGGGAGCTGTGAGGTGCTTTCGTATAAGACGAACGGCAATCATTTTCTCAGCCCATAGAAGGAGCAGTTTTTTAATGGGAAGCGGTGCGGAATACAGAACGGAAGGAAGCTGCAGTACATATCGATTTTTACTACAGCGGATATTCCAGCTTTTTTTCAGCCGTTTATTTTCCAGCACGGCGATATCATTTCTGGTTTCAAGCAGTTCGGGAAAAGTTTTCTCTGTATAAAGAGAGATGTGGCCCTGCATTTTTCCTCACTTGTCTGAGGGAGAAAATATTTTTTGTAACCCCGGGAGGAAACTATTATTTTCCTGTATCAACTTATTCCAACCCTGACAGGGCGTATCTATGAGAAATATAACCCGTGGTGCCGCATTTTTTCTGTTATTCCTTTTACTGATGCATGTCAGTGCCGAAGAGGGATCGTCCTATCTTAATTTCGGGAATCGTTTTTATAATGATTCACTTTATGATCAGGCGGTCGAACAATATAACCGGTATTTAAACCAGGGAGGAGACCTGGCTGATGAGGATATGGTCTTATACCGGACGGCACATATATATGCCTCACGTGGTAATTACTCCACAGCCCTGGAATTGTATTCCCGCCTGCGGGAAGAACATTCTTCCTCCGTATATTATCGGGATGCTTTGTATGAAATGGCTGAAATATACCGTGATCAGGGGGATTATCGCCGGGCCGCGCGGGAATATGAACGGGTGGCAAATCAGTTTTCCGGTTCTGTTCGTGGCAGAGAGTCTGTGTATTATCTGGCCTATTGCCTGAAGCAGGCGGGGGTTCAAGATAAAGCCCGGGAGTACTATCAGCGTTTCTTACGTGATCATCCCGGGGATAATCTTGCCGGACCAGCCATGAGCTCCCTGGTTGATCTTCTCATTGAAAGCAAAGAATACGGTGAGGCAAAAGCCGTTATTGATAATTTTGAAAATTATGATCATCCTGATCAATGGCGTCAGGAGCGGAGGGCAAAACAGGCCTATATATACCATGTTACGCAGTATGAGGATTCGGCCCTTACACTGTATCGCCAGGTGTTTCAAGAGTATGATGACAGCTTTCCCGAAGAATTTCGCGGATTGAAAACCTATGCCCGTCTTTTACTCGGAAATGATGATATTTCTCAGGACGATGCAGCTCTTATCAGGGAAGTGATGGGTGATATTCTTACCCGGGATAAACGTACGGGGGATATGTATACCCTTTTTGGGGAAATTCTTTTGCAGGGTGAATATGTTGAGGAAGGTGTTGGTTTTCTTCAGCGGGGTCTTGAGACTGCTGAGAAAATTGATTCCGGACAGGTGTATTACAGTATTGCCCGTGCTTACGCCCGGGCGGGAAGTGATCTGCAGAGTATTGAGATATTAAAGAAGATAACTCCTCAACACCATGAGTATTATGAAACGGCTCAGCTGAGAATCGCCCGTAGATATGTCCAAAGCGGGTTATACAGAAAGGCCATTGATTACTATCGCCGGTATATGTCTATTCCCGGGGCAGAACACCCCGATCGTGCGGTATTTGCAGTGGCGCGGATTTATCGTGATGATCTTCATGCCTCCACGGCTGCTATACGGGCATATGACGAGCTGCTGCGGGATTATCCCGAAAGTCCCCTGGCACAGAATGCATTGTGGGAAAAGGCCCGTATTCAGGAAAATCGGGGGCAGTACGAACAGGCCCGTGCAACCTATAACTATCTTTACTCAGTGTTTCCCGATGCGGACCTATCCTCAAAAGCTCAAAAGCGGGCCCGTTATCTCTCTGAATACAAAATTGTTGATACGGAAAATGCCCTATATGCTCTTTCTGAGGAGCTCTTTTCCGCAGGGAAAACAGAGGAGCGCATATTGCACGGTGCACGGGTTTACAGCAGTTATCTTAAGCGTTTCGATGAGGCTCTGGATATTATCAGGGATTTCCTTGAAGATCAACCGCCTCAGCCCTACCGTGAAGAAGCGCGATTTATTGAAGCGGAAATCTGGTCGGATATTTATCATAAGATGACATTTGAGGAATCGGAGCACAGTGCCCGTACGGCAAAAAACCGCGCTGTGGAGATTTACTCACAGCTTGTGGAAGATGCAACAGAAGATATTTCTCAGAAAGCTGCCTGCAACAAGGTTTTGCTTGAAGATACCCTGCCTTCCTATGCGGAGTATCTGGATACACATTCTCAAAGTCCGTATTATGTGGATGTACTTATGGCGGCAGCCCAAAAACATTTGGCCGATCATGGTGATCAAACGGTAACTGAAAATGATCGTGAGCGTGCCTTTGAATATTATAGTGCTGCCTGGGAGAAGGGCGATAAGGAGCAGAAGACCGAATCGGGGCTCTATCTGGCACAGTGGTATATCAATCGCGGTAAATATGAATCGGCACAGCTGTTTTTGGATCGCCTTGAGGAGCTGGATGTTTCTGTGGAGAATCGATATACCCTGTGGCGGTATCGTGGTGAGATCGCCTTTGAACAGGGAGATTATTCCCAGGCAGGTCAGCTGTTTTTGAAAATACTTGATAATGCACCGCACCATGCGCGGGCTCTGCATGCACGTTTGCTTTATGCCGAATCTCTCTTCAGACAAGGGGAAACAGAGGAATCACTCAGGAATTTTTCTTTGGCATTTCACGGCTTTCCCCGGGGAAAAGAGCAGGCTCAGGCTCTGGTTGGAATGGCCCGTGCATACACAGATCAGGGGTCTTTGCAGGAGGCGCGTGACCTGCTGAGCACATATATTGATGATGTATCGGATATTCGCGCAACCTATCCCCGGGTTGTTTTTAGATATGCCCGCGTTCTTGATCTTTTGGATGAGAATTACGAAGCTGTTAAATATTACCAACAGGTGTTGTCCGGGGATGTGTCAAAGGATCTGGAATATACTGCCCGTCGGTATCTAGCGGGGCTTCTTTACGATCTGGAGGAATATCAGCGGGCCTACGGTATGTACGACATTCTGCTAGAGAATTCCGTACCTGCTGAAGATTCACTCTTTTTTGAAGCCCGGTACCTGGCATCGGCTATTATGAGTGAAGGAACCGATGCTGTTTCTGACAGGTATTCTGACTTTCGCCGTGGTGATGGTGCAGACAATACGAATCTCTTTGCCGAAGTTGTTTTTGCTGAGGCTATGCGTGAATATCGTGAGGAAAATTACCGCAAGGCGAAGCGTCGGTTTGACTATGTGGAAAATCGACTGGATAAGAATGATTTTGCCCACAGGGCGGTATATTATAAAGGGTTGTTGTTATATGATCAGGATGAGCATTCGGAAACCATCGAGCATATGAAGGATTTTATTGAGAATTATCCCGCCAGTGATATGCGCTTTCTGGCACGTTTTACCATAGCAAGCTCCTTTATGAAACAGGAGGAATATGTACGGGCGGCGGATAATTTTACAGAGGTGTCACGTGCTGATGAAGCCGATGACGATCTTGTTTTCAGATCATTGATGAACGGTGCCATGGCCTGGCAGCGTGCTTCTTCCTGGGAGAACGCCGGGGAGCTCTACAGTCGAATACTTGAAGAGTATCCCGAACATATTGATTTTGTTGATTTTGCAACAACCACGGGGTTTGCCTGGTTTCAGGCAGGGCGGGTCAGCCGCGCCCTGGAATACTTTGAAAAAGCACAGTCTGCTGCAGAGGACCGGAATATAGCAGAAATTGATTACTGGATTGCCCAAAGCCATAAAGAACTGGGAAATACTGCGCGGGCTCTTGAGTTATATCTAAAAATACCTTATCAATATGGATACGAAGGGAAGTGGGGGGTTACCGCAGAGTTTCAGTCTGCGCGCATCTATCATCAACGGGAACAATATGACCGGGCAAAACGTCTCTATGAAAATGTTGTTCGCGTGGAAGGAACCTCCTCCGGAATTGGTGCCGATGCCCGGGATGCGTTGGCGGCTATCCAAACCATGGAGGGAGATGAATAACTTGGCTGGAAAAAGCGTAGAAAAGTTTGTGAACTTCTCCATATTACAGCCGATTTTTGCAGGTCTTTCAATTTCAGAGCTTCGCACGCTGCACTGCAATGTCCGAAGCCGTGTTGTTTACAGCGGTGAGATCATTGTGCATGAAAACAGCGTATGCGGAGTTAACGCTTTTTTTATGATTTTCTCTGGACGGGCAAAGGTTTTCAGTGTTGAGGATGACGGTGAGCAGATCTATGCGGTGCTGGGAAAAGGGGATTTTTTTGGAGAGATGTCCGTCCTGGATCAGAAACCGCGCAGCGCTTCTGTTGCAGCCATTGATGATTGTGAGGTGTTTGTCTGGGATGCGGATTCTTTTTTACGTATGCTTCACGAATATCCTTCAATATCAATTGAGTTTATGCGAATACTAAGCAAGAGGCTTCGTCGGGCGAACAGACGAATAAATAATTTTTCTTTTATGTCGGCACGGGAACGTCTCATTGTATATTTGAAAGAGGACCTCGACAGAAGAGGGGAACCCAGGGATGACGGATCGGTTTTGTTGCCGGACTTTCCCAGTCAAAGTGACCTTGGAAGTATTGTCGGCAGCAGCAGGGAAACTGTTTCCCGGATTTTCAGGGAGTTTACTCACGAGGGAATTCTGAAAAAAGTTGGATATAAAAAGGTGTTGGTGCTAAATGAAAAATTATTACAAATTTGAAATCTCCCGAAAAAAGTTCTGGACCATATGTGTCCCCCTGTTTATGGGAACTGTATTGCTCAGTGTTTTCATCGCCTATTTTCTGGTAAACAATATTATTATGCCCCGGTATACCGATCTTTCACATCGGAATGTTGTGGATGCCCCGGAGCTGAAAGACCGGGCCTTTAAAGCGGCACGACAGGAATGTTATAATCTGGGTCTGCGGTTGAATGTCGCCAGGGAGGAATACAGTGACAGCGTCCCGGAAAATATAGTGATGAGTCAGTCCCCTGAAGCGGGAACCCGTGTAAAACGCGGGAGAAGCATTTCTGTGGTGGTGAGCAAAGGCGCTGAGATATCAAAAATTCCTGAATTACGCAATCTTCCCTTTGGTCCTGCCCGACTTGAATTACACGATCAGGGTTTTCGCCATATTCAGCAGGAAGCAGTATACAGTGATGAAATCGATCAGGGCAGAGTGGTTTCCGTGGTGCCGGAGAGCGGTATGGAGGTTTCACGGGAACAGACCATAACCGTGAATATATCACAGGGAGCCCGGGCCCGCTCGGCGCAAATGCCCAATGTTGTTGGAAATATGTTTTCTGAAGCAAAGAACAGCATTCTCTCTGCGGGTTTGCAGGTTGGTGATATTCAATATACTGTGGATGAAGGACGTCGTCCGGGAGTGGTGCTGCGTCAGTCCGTATCTCCCGGAAGGAGTGTGGATTTTGATACAAAGGTGGATCTGGTTGTTACGGTCAGCGAGTAAGTACGTTCTCTTAGCCCTTGCCCTGTTCTGTTCAGGGTGCGCTGTAATGCAGAAGCAGGCAGCTGAAACAAACGGCTCTTTTGAAGAAGAAGAGGTTTCCGGAGAAGAAAAGGATCTGAATCGCTCCTCATATTTTTTTGTTGAAGCAAAGAATCTTGAGCGCCAAAGAGACTTTCATAAGGCCTATGAATTATATAAGGGGGCGTGGAAATATGATCCCCACTCCGAATATCTTACTGAACTTCTTCGGGAGTATGCCGTTCAGCTTCACAAATCCGGTGATGCCCTTTATTTTATAACGGAGGGGCAGGCATTGAGCGAGCTTCCCGATTCTACTGTACGGCAGGTTATCGGCGTATATGATCGCATGGACAATTATCAACAGATGATCTTTGCCTTTGAAGAAATTGATTCTCTCTCTTTTTATGATTCCCTTTTGTATGTAAATGCCCTTGAAAACTCGGGACATTATATGCAGGCTGTGGAGATGTATAAGAGAATTCAGAATTCTGAAACCGTTGACAGTCTGATTTCCTCAGAGGAAGAGTTTTCTTCCATGGATAAACGGGATTTTTACATCCAGATCGGCGACTTATACGCAAAGAATGAAATGTATGATTCGGCCCTGGTCTATTATGATTCTGTTCCTGATGACAGCCCTTTGCGCCTGCCGGCCAGACGGGGCCGGGCTCTGGCGTTGTATGAGCAGGGTGAATATGTTGACAGCGCGGTACAGCTGATGGAATCGGTTCATGATATTGCTCTGCAGGAGAATGTCTTTTATCCGGTGTTGACAGAAGTTCTTGCCCGTCATTATGCCTATGAAGAAAATGATTTTATTCGCGGTATTGAAATATTAACCCCCCTCTATGAATATGTGAAAGACAGAGAAAACACCTCTCTGATTCTCTAC